>NZ_VYJH01000009.1:0-126973 GCF_008709855.1 Halospina sp. K52047b
AAAGAAGGGCCCCGATGGTTCAACGGATATCACGCGTGGGCCATGCATAAACTGAAGCCGGTGCAGATGCGGGCCGTTGCTGGGCTGGGGGTTCCGGTTCCTGAAACCTTGATGACCAATGATGTTGCGGGCGCTCTCCACTTCCATCGGAGAATAGAGAATGGCATCCACAAACCCGTTTTCGGTGGTTCCGAAGCCCAGGTGATTGAGCCGTACTTGATGGATGCTGAACGGCTTGACCGGGTCTTCTCGTTCAGCCCCGTTACCCTTCAGCGTTGTATCGAAGGGACAAATCTGAGGACATTTGTGGTTGGGGAGAAAGTCTTCTCGGTGGAAATCCTGGCTAAGACGCTCGACTTTCGCCTGGATCCCACTCACCAGATCCGGCAACGGGAGACGCCTGACCAGGTGGCTCGCTGGTCCAGACAGATCTGCCGGGAACTGGCCATGCGATGGACAGCAATAGACTGGCGCGTAGACAGCGAAGGGAAACATTACTTTCTGGAGGCGAACCCGAGCCCCATGTTTGTGGGGCTTTCCAGAACGACCGATCTGGACGTTGCGGCGCTACTTGCGGATGAGCTTGTAGTTGCCGAGTCCGGGCGGCCGGAGGGATGCGACATTCACACGGAAACGCCTTTGCAAGGAGGTAACGATGAAACACGTGTTCGGTATCGATAAGGAGCTGACTTCGGAGGAAGTAGAGCAGGTCAGTGGAGGCCTTTCGCTGCAAGACGGGGTAAACCCCGAGCCGACTACCCTAGCCCTCGGCGAGGAAGGGGGAGACGGTCGAGCGACGACACTCGCTGTTGGAGAAGAAGGAGGTGGTGGTCGGTATACCACCATGGCCGTGGGCGAGGAAGGCGGCTCCTTCTGAGTCGTTCCGGTTCCGGGGAGAGGGAAGTTCCCCGGAGCGTTGAGCGTACAGGTCGCTCATCAGTCAGTCATGTAGCGGCCTTTTCCAATCCGGTTTTGTGAGGCTCTGCATCGTACTGAGCTTCATCTTGAATCCTTTCAGAAGGAGGGGGTATGGCAGACAGGGATGGTTGGACCGCAGCCCAGAAGCTGATAACGGACGTCGCAGACAGCGTCCTGGAGCAGGATGCGCACCGAATATTGCAGGACTTCAATGAGTTGACGCCTTTCAACCGGTGTTTGGTGTGGTGGTGGAAGGTAATACCGGGAGAACTGACTGATAGCCGGGACCTTAACTGTTTTTTGGTGATTCCTGATGAAAAGTCAGGGATTCAGGTTGAGTCGGTGCAGGATCCGGATCAGAACGCGATCGACACAGACTATCTGTTTGGGGCTTACTCAACTTTCCTCTCAGAAGAAGTCGGAGAACGATCGGACTCTCCCGCCTTCAGGGTTTATTCAGGGAACCGGAACCTTAAGGGCTTTTGCTACAAGCCTGATGAGCAGGGTGGTTATTCCGCAGTAGTAACGCAGATTGATTCCAGTGGTCTTCTTGATGAACCGGAGCGAGTCCGCCTTTTTGAATGCAGTCTTCCAGTATTGAATGCTCTTGTCGAAGGGTGGCAGAGCGATGAAAAACACGACGAGTCTAGACTTCAGGAATTCACCCTGACACGCCGTCAACGGGCGATCCTGAGCCTTCTTGTGGAAGGGAGAAGCACCGCGAGAATTGCTCACGCCCTGAGTGTTTCCGAGCGTACCGTGAGTTGGCACCTGCATAACATTTACCGAAAGCTTGAGGTGCGTAGTCGTCAGGAAGCCATTGTGGCGGTACAGAGGTTGAATATTCTGATGGACGAATGAGTGCTCAGGGAGCTGCAAAACAAGTAATTTTGACAGTACCCAGGCATTGGGGCGGTTGCTAGTGTTGATCCCGATGAGCGCTCATCATCCATCTGAAATGAAACATAAAAGAGGACATAACAATGCGTAAATTGAGTGAAGCGGAAGTGGAAGTTGTATCAGGCGGTGCTCTGGAGCCTATCGGTGGAGGTAATGTTTACATTGGGGATACTCTGGATATGAATGATTTGTATCCTATCCCCGGAACCTATGAACCTATTCCTGTCGATTAATGAAAGATAGTTGACGGGCTGAAAGAAGCCATGATTTGGCTTTTAAGCGCCGGTGCGACAATGCTCCTATTGTTGTTCCGGCGCATCAGATATTTCAAGAATT
Source organism: Halospina sp. K52047b (assembly GCF_008709855.1). Classification (NCBI taxonomy): domain Bacteria; kingdom Pseudomonadati; phylum Pseudomonadota; class Gammaproteobacteria; genus Halospina; species Halospina sp. K52047b. The sequence continues at coordinate 2,155 of NZ_VYJH01000009.1, forward strand.
AAGTTTTAATCTGCTAATGAGGTAGCAGAGTGTTTCGAATATCCATGCAGCTGGTTATTGTAATGCTGTTTTTGGCAATGACCCAATGCCAATCAATACCTGGACGTAGTCTAAATTTCAGGGAAGGAACGAATAGGCAAGTGCCTTTGATTGACCGCGTATTTTTTGTCAATCGTTTTTCCGATGGTGTTAAAGGTGAAACCGAAGACACGCGAAAGGTTTCACCCGATGGGCATTATCTGCTTGGAAATATGTTTGGCCGAATCGTTATAAGCCAAATCAAGAATGATGGACTTCCTTTCCATCAGCCCGATTGGCAGGCGATAACGCCGGATAGTATGACGGCAACCACCTATAGCTGGGCACGTGAGGGGCGGTATGTCATTTTTGAAACTTATGGAAAGGAAGGCGGTGGCCGCCGGGTACACGTTGTTAAGGCGCCCCAGGAGGTAGGTGAAGACTCCGAGAAACCCAAGGTTAGGGCCCTAACGCCCGCTGGACTTGAAAGCTCCGTTATAGCAATGCCACGAAATACTCCGGAAGAGGTGATTGTCGCGATTGAAAACACCGGTTCTGTTGGAAACTTTGACTTGTATAGCATCAATCTTAGGACAGGGAATCGTACCCTTGAGGTCGAAGCGAATGCACAAGTCGACCTTTTGGGTGTGGGTCCTGAAGGGTCGGTTAGGATGGCTCGCCGCCAGAACCATGATGGCAGTATTGATCTTGTTCGCGTTGAAGGTGGCAATAAACTGGGTGATGGCTTCTACCACTGTGATTGGGCGGAAATTTGTGATCCTCTCAGCTTCGCGAATGGAGAAGGCGGTCTTTATGTAAAAAGTAATAAAGGGGGCAAAAGGGATCTATCTGCACTTTTTCGCGTGGATATGGAAACGGGAAGGAGTAGGTTGGTACATCAGGATCCTATGAATAGGGTCGACCTTAAGGATGCCGTCTTCAGTGAACGTAACGGGCAACTACTGGCTACCGCGTATGATCGGGGTGCTGGGATGCAATGGTACGGCCATACACCGGAGATGAAGGAAGTGCTGGCGTTCTTGAGAGAGAAGTTTCCGAAAGGGAACATTCGGCTGACACCCCAATCTTCCCGAAAATGGCTCACTTTGGTTGAAGTAAGCGGGGACGTAAACGCCGGCAAAACCTATCTGCTCGATGGAAATTCCATGACACTTAAACGCCTGGAAGACCGGACAGACCTCCCATCCGAACATCTGGCCAGTATGAAAAAGATTGAGTTTGAGGCCCGGGATGGAATGGAAATCCCTGCATACATGACCCTCCCTAAAGGAAAGCATCCGAAAAACCTACCCGTAGTTGTGTTAATCCACGGTGGTCCCTGGGCTCGTGATTCATGGGGGTTCAACGCTGAAGTTCAGTTTCTGGCGAACCGCGGATATGCAGTTTTTCAACCTAATTTCAGGGGTTCCAAGGGGTTTGGTAAACAGTTCCTAAATTCAGGTAATCGGGAATGGGGGCGGGCGATGCAGGATGACATTACTGATGGTGTGCGGTATCTGATTGAACAGGACATCGCTGATCCGGATCGAATCTGCATTATGGGAAAGTCGTATGGAGGCTACGCGGCGATGGCGGGTTTGGCCTTCATGCCTGACTTATACCAATGTGGAATCAGTGTCAGTGGCCCCTCAAATCTAGTGACGCACCTTGGCTCGCAAGAAGGAGTCTACCGCTTCAAACTCCGAAGACGCGTCGGTGATGTTTCTACGAAGCGGGGACGAAAAGCATTGCGAGCCGTTTCCCCTTATCTGAATGCGGACCAAATAGAAGCACCGTTACTCCTTGCTCACGGCGGAAAAGATTCTCGCGTCAATAAGTGTGAGTCTGCCCAGATGGCGCATGTTCTCAAAGAACAGGGAGAAATAGTAGAGTATCTATTGGCAAATGATGAGGGGCATACATTTCAACTCAAAGAGAATCAAGTGGCCCTTTATACACGAATTGAAGCTTTTCTAGCCGATCATCTGGGCGGTCGCTACCAAAAGGATATGCCTGATTACGCGGCTGAACGCATTAAGGAACTGACTGTAGAGCCGAATGATCTTGATTCTTCTGGCTGTCCCGGTTTTGGCTAAGGACTTTTTGTATTCCGAGAAAGAGGTTAAAGAGGATGCTGGAATGCACGCATACGTATCAACAGCGGCCTTTAGTATTTGTCTGCTTTTAGTCGCCCCCTCGGTTATTGGTAATGAGGAGAAGAGGGGGCAGGAGAAGCAGACAGATGAAGCGGATGAACTGGGGCGGGCGCGGCACAAACTCAGGGCTGGTCCTGAAGAAACACCGCAAGGGCCTACAAAAAGGCACCCGAACCAGCATATTGATGATCATTTGCGAACGGAAAAACTGCTGGATTCCCATCTCTTGGAGATTCCGGACCGGTTCGAGAAAGAAGAATAGTCACAGCTTCGATGCCTGCTGGAAATGGAAATTCAGTCAATCTGTATAAAGGGAGTTCATGATGAATCTGAAACAGATCTTTCCTATCGCGTCCCTCGCATGTACCCTCGCACTTCCGGGCCATGCCGAGGTTACAATCCCCGATTCGGACGATCGCGCCCATGCCAGCTTTGAGCTGGATAATGGACTGGGAGTGATGGTGGTCTCCGATCCAGAGGCCGAGACGGCTGGGGCCGCTATGTCCGTTGATGTGGGCAGTGACGATGACCCGGATAAAGTGCCTGGTTTGGCCCACCTTCTTGAGCATATGGTGTTTTCAGGCTCGGAGGCGTATCCCGAAAGAGGTGGGTTCAGTGAATTCATCAGTCGCCAGGGAGGGCGCTATAACGGCTATACAGCGTCCGATCACAGTTCCTTCTTCTTCCAGGTCCAGTCTACCGCTCTGGATGAGGCACTGAAACGCTTTTCCGATTTTCTCTCCAACCCGACACTGGATCCGAAGGATGTGGGTCGGGAGATCCAGATCATTCAGCACGAATATGACGGGCAAAAGGGCCAGCAGCGCTGGGAGGAGCTGTCTGTGTTCCGGAAGGTGGTGAACCCCACTCACCCCTTTTCAGGGTTCAATATGGGGAACCGTGCCAGCTTCGAGATGGTGGAGCGGGGCACGCTGATGGATGAACTGAACGCTCTGTTTGAAATGCATTACCGTGCCGACGACATGAAGCTTGTGGTGCAGGGGGCGGCATCGGTGGACGCATTGCGCGATCGGATAGAAACGCTTTTTGATGATATTCCGGAAGGAAGTGCCCCTGAAACGGATCTGCCACCTTTACTGTCATCACAGCAGACCCCACGGTGGGTCCGGGTCAGCGGGGAAGGTTCGGATCCTCGCATGGTCCTGTCGTTCCCGGTGGAGCCGCCCCATGAATCCCATCGTGTGCTGCCCTATGGCTACATTGCTGACCTGATTACCAGCAAACAGGAAAATCGTTTGCGGGAGGGTCTTCGGGAACGCGGCTGGATCAGTGATCTGGGTGCTTCGCATCGTGTAAATGCGGAGCAGTATGCGACCTTCGATATAATCCTTTCACTCACGGATAAGGGGCTGGAGAAGCGGAAAGCTATTACAGCGATGATTCATGATTACCTTGGCCGGATTCGAAAGGAAGGGGTAAGCGAGGCGCTTTACGCGGAACAACAACGTTCGGCCCGCGAGGCGTTCCACAATTCGGAAAAGGCGCCGGCACTGAATTATGTGGCCAGCCTGGCAGCTGCTCTGCAACGCTATGAGCCGGAATCGGCTCTTTCTGGCCCCGCCCTGATGCAGCAATACGATGAGGGTGTAATACGAGAAGCCCTGGATCAGCTCAGGCCGGCGAACATGGTTGTTACCGCGTACATCCCCGGCGAGTCCTGGTCTCAGGAGGATGCCTACTCAAGCGCCACTTTTGAGACCCAGGCCCCGGGCAGGGAGAAGCTGCAGCAATGGCTGGCACTTGAGGAGGCGCCAGAGTTCCGTATCGAGTCCATGGAGAACCCCTACATCCAGGATGACCACTCTGTTGTTGATCGCAACCTGGATCAGGATAGGCCGCGGTTACTTCCAATGACTGAGGACCGGGAAGGGTTTGATGTCTGGTTTCTGCAGGACCAGCTGTTCCAGAGTCCCAAGGGAGCGGTGTTTATTGCGCTGGATCACCCGGTCGCCTATGAGGCTGAACACGGTGCTGTAAAAACCGGGATCTATTCCATGTTGATCAATGAGGCCCTGAACCCCCTGGTACAGAAAGGGGAAAAGGCGGGACTCTCAGTATCGGCCATGCGCACCAATCATGGTATCGGCCTTCGAATTTATGGGTTTACAGGCAAGCAGCAGTCGTTTGTCAAGGACGTGCTGAAGACGATCAGGAACCTGGAGGTGACCGAAGCACAACTGAGCAAGGCGCTGGCGGGGTTTGAGCAACAGGTCAATCAATACCGTAATTTCCAGCCTGTCCGGAGACTTCTGGTATCGCTCAGGGCGGATACACATCCAAGGCAGTCGATGCCTGAGGCGGAATTGGAGGTGGCGGAATCGTTAACGGTGAATCAGGTCGAGGAGTTTCATGAACGACTGTGGGATCAGCCCTCGGTAGAAGTCCTGCTTCATGGCAACTACGACCGTGACAGTGCCCGCTCCATGACGGATTTACTGGCTCAGGGCCTTGGCAGTGATTTTGGGACCATGGGGGTTAGGGCAGAGCCTGTTGGAGAGGCGGACGTTACCACGGAAGAGTCCGAGTCCATTTCAGGGAAAAACAGTGCGGCTGTTTACTATGCCCGCCAGCCATTGGATGCAGAGAATTCAGCCGAAATGGCGATACTTGCTCAAATGCTGAATGAACATCTTTTTTCGGCTGTCAGGGATAAGCAGCCCATGGGCTATGTGGCTTTTGCGAGCTCCAACGAGGACTACCTGAATCATGGTCCAGTGTTTGGTATCCAGGCTCCGGGCGTTGCACCCGGGAAAATCCGCAAGCGTCTGGAGTCAGAGCTGGAGAAGTTTGTCGTGGAGCTTGAAGAGATGGCCGAGTCGGATTTTGAAACCTATCGGCAGGGTGTGCTCAGTCAACTGCAGACTCCGAAAGAACGGTTGAGCAGCTACAGTCAGTATTGGTGGATGGATATTCGGCGTTTCGGGAAACCTGTGGATGAGCTTGGCAAGGCGCAGGCTGAGCTTAAAGCACTCACACCTGATGACCTTGCCGGTTTTGCCCGTGAGTTGCTGCTGGACGATGAAGCCACAGTTCTCGTAAGAACCACCGAAACCTGATTGAGCGGACGGGATGCCTAGAACATCGTCGCCCCGAAGATAAAGGTCAGCTGCGCCAGGCCGGCGAGGAAGCCCAGGGCAGCGCCGGCGGCGATCAGCTTGATCTCGTCCTCCTGGAAACAGGGGCGCAGCAGCTCCTGGAATTCCGCGGGTGAGAGTTCCTCCATGCGCCGGCGCATGATGTCCTCCACGGCGGCGGCCCGGTCGTTGGCGAACATGGGGTCGTCGAAGGTTTCGCTCGCGATTTCGATGGACAGATCGCCCACGCGCTGCTTGAGGTTGGCGAAGGAGGTGGGGCCGAAAGCCATCTGGGTGAAGGCCTTGCCCATGCCGGCGGTCTCATCCACCAGCTTTTTCATGTGCTTGCGCACCAGGTTGCGGGCCCGGTCGGCTTTCGGGCCATTGAGAATGGCATCCACCAGGTTGCCCACGGTCAGGATCTCGTGGGTGACAATGTGGCAGAAGGATTGGGCCACCTCGGGCTGACGGCGCAGGAACTGGCCCTGCAGTCGGAAGGGGCCGATCTTCACGGGGTAGAGCGGGCGGAAGATGAAATTGAGCGCGATCCAGTTGGTGGCCCAGCCCACCAGAAGCCCGAAGAAGGGCAGGATCCAGCCGGCCTGGAAATAGTACCAGACGATCATCTGGATGATGCCGAAGGCGAAGCCGAAGTAGAGCCCGGAGTTGATGATGAAGCGGAATTCCTTCTCGCCGCATTCGAGGAAGATACGGTTGAGCAGGGAGCGGTCCTCGCCCAGCTGGGTGACCACCATGTTCTGGATGTCGAGCAGATCCTCGGCGTTGTTGGAGAAGTCATCAACCAGGTTGTCCACCAGTTCGGGGGAACGGTCCCGGACCCGCTGGTAGATCATTTCCCGTGCTTTCTGGGGCAGGTTTTCCCAGAAAGTGGGGTGTTCGGCGAGCATGATCTCGTCCACGTATTCGTCGGTGCGTGGCACGGTGTGGTCCACGATGTACTGGGTCAGAACGCGTGGGTCGATGTACTCGAAGATCTCCTGGACGGTGCCGATCTTGGCGATGGTGGAGTCCACGGCAATGCGGGCCATCTTTTCGGCCTTGGAGGGAATGATGCCCTGCCAGCCCAGGAAGGGGCGGATGCCGATGAATTCCTTGGGGTAGAAGGTGAGCTTGATCGCCATCCAGTTGGTGATCCAGCCGATGAGCGCGGCGATCACCGGGATGCTCAGGTATTTCCAGAATTCCGGGTTGGTGAGCAGGTCCGTCATTCAGCAGTTTCCTTACCGGAGGAATGGAAGTCGCCCCACAGCCACTGGCACAGGCCAATGGCAGCCACCGGCGCGGTTTCAGTGCGCAGTACCCGTGGGCCCAGGGCCAGGGGCGCGAAGCCCGCCGCCGCGGCGGCATCGAGCTCGGAATCATCCAGCCCGCCTTCCGGGCCAATGAGCAGGGCAACCGAAGTGGGCGCGGTGTCCTGGCTGCGGACCGGCTGGCCTTCATGGTGAAGGACGAGCCGGATAGCGTCGTCACAGTGCGTGAGCCAGTCGGCCAGTTTCATGGGGGAATGGATCGTCGGTATCCGGGCGCGGCCACACTGTTCAGCGGCGCTGATTGCCACCTGCTGCCAGTTCTTCAGGCGCTTGCGCTCACGTTCCGGGTTGAGCCGCACCTCGCAGCGGGCGCTGTCCAGAGGCTGGATGGCGGTCACACCCATCTCGGTGGCCTTCTGGATGGCGTAATCCATGCGATCACCCCGGGACATGACCTGACCCAGGGTGATGGCCAGCGGGGATTCGGTGCCGGGGTCATGGGGCGACTCAACGTGTACGGTGAGCCGCTTGCGGCCGACCTCGAGGATTTCCGCCGGGTAGTCCAGTCCGTCACCGTTGAACAGCACCACTCGGTCGCCTGCATTCATGCGCAGGACAGTACCGGCGTGATGGGCGGCGTTACCGGCAAGGATGTGCTCGCCCGACGCCAGAGTCTCCGGGGTGTGGATCCGCGGTATCCGCATCAGTGCCTCAGTCCCTGGTGGCCTTGTCGATGCCTTCGGTGGCCACGGTGGCCAGGTGCCGGATCTGGTCCTCATTGATCACGTAGGGCGGCATGAAATAGGTGACGTTGCCCAGCGGCCGCAGCAGTGCCTCGCGGGTGATGGAGTGCTGGTAGACGCGCAGCCCGCGGCGTTCCTGCCAGGGGAAGGGCTCCATGGTGGCTTTGTCCTTGACCAGCTCCATGGCGAGGATCATGCCGTGCTGGCGGATATCGCCCACGTGCGGGTGCTCGCGCAGGTGTTCCACGCTCTCGCCCATGATCCGGGCTTTCTCACGATTGCTCTCGATGACGTTGTCATCCCGGAAGATGTCCAGGGTTGCCCGTGCCACGGCGCAGCCGATGGGGTTGCCGGTGTAGCTGTGTGAGTGAAGGAACGCCTTCATGGTTTCGAAGTCATCGTAGAAGGCCTCGAAGACGTCGTCCGTGGTCATTGTGATCGACAGTGGCAGGTAGCCGGCGGTCAGGCCCTTGGACAGGCACATGAAATCCGGTGAGATGCCGGCCTGCTCGCAGGCGAAGAGGGTGCCGGTGCGGCCGAAGCCCACGGCGATCTCGTCCGCGATCAGGTGGATGTTGTAGCGGTCACAGGCCTCGCGCAGCTTCTTCAGGTAGATGGGGTCGTACATGCGCATATGGCCGGCGCACTGAACCAGCGGCTCGACGATGACGGCGCAGACGTTGTCCGCGTTCTCGGCCATGAGCTTTTCCATGTGCTCAAACTGGCGCAGGGCGTAATCCTCCCAGCTCTCGCCCTTCTCGCGGTAGAAGGCGTCCGGGGCCGGGGCGGTGAGCATCTCCATCAGCAGCGGTTCGTAGGTCTCGCGGTAAAGGCCCACATCGCTCAGGGCGAGTGCGCCAAGGGTCTCGCCGTGGTAGCTGTTGGAGATGTTGATGAAGTTCTTCTTTTCGGGCTTTCCAGTGTTGCGGAAATAGTGGTAGCTCATCTTGAGCGCCACCTCGATGGCCGAGGAGCCGTTGTCCGCATAGAAACAGCGGTTGAGTCCTTCGGGCGTCACATCGATCAGGCGTTCCGACAGGTCGATCACCGGTTCATGGGTAAAGCCGGCAAGCATGGCGTGCTCAAGCTGCTGGGTCTGCTGGTTGATGGCCTCGTTGATGCGCGGGTTGGCATGCCCGAACAGGTTCACCCACCAGGAGCTGACCGCATCGATGTAGCGGTTGCCGTCAAAGTCGTAGAGCCAGACGCCTTCACCGCGCTTGAACGGAATGAGTGGGAGCGTCTCGTGGTCCTTCATCTGGGTGCAGGGGTGCCAGACGGCCTTAAGGTCACGCTCGATCATCTCGCGGTTGGATGTCACGACTGCCTCCCGGTGGATCGTTTACAGAATCATCAGTGGGGGAGTGATGATACGGGCCGGGGGCCGGGCATGGAAGGGCTGTAATGACGGGGAGAGGATGTAGGAGCGGCTATAGCCGCGACCGGATCGCAGCCATGGCTGCTCCTACATGGAAGGGCGGTGTTCAGAATGCGATCTTTTCCTGTACCTCGTTGTCGAGGCCGAGGTTTTTCCAGATGCGCATGCTGGGATCCGCCTGGTTCAGCGTGTAGAAGTGCAGGCCCGGTGCGCCGGCGTCGAGCAGCTGCTCGCACATGCGCGTGACCACTTCCTCGCCGAACTTCTTGATGGAGTCGGTGTCGTCACCGTAGGCTTCCATCTGCTTGCGGATCCAGCGGGGAACATCTGCGCCGCACATCTCGCTGAACTGGACCACCTTCTGGAAGTTCACGATCGGCATGATGCCGGGAACCACCGGAATGTCCACGCCCATCTTCTCCAGCCGGTCGATGAAGTGGAAGTAACTCTCGACGTTGAAGAAGTACTGGGTGATGGCACTGTTGGCGCCGGCCTCGACCTTGCGCTTGAAGTTCATCAGGTCCGCCTCGGCGCTCTGCGCCTGCGGGTGGAACTCCGGGTAGGCCGCCACTTCCAGGGAGAAATGATCGCCACTGTGCTCGCGGATGTATTCCACCAACTCGTTGGCATAACGCATCTCGCCATAGCCGGTGTTGCCCATGCCGGAGGGGATATCACCGCGCAGGGCCACGATCCGTTCCACGCCGCCTTCCTTATAGGCGTCGAGAAGGTCGGAGATGATGGCCTTGTCGGAACCGACGCACGACAGGTGCGGTGCGGTCGAGATGCCTTTCTGGTTGAGCTCGATCACCGTGTTCTTGGTGCCTTCGCGGGTGGAGCCGCCGGCACCGAAGGTGACCGAGAAGAATTCAGGGTTGAGCGTCGCGAGCTTGTCGCGCGTCTGGTGCAGAGTCTCAGCGCCTTTGTCGCTCTTCGGAGGGAAGAACTCAAAGCTGAAACGTCGCTTGAACTGCTTCTGACTTTTCATGAATCTGTTCCTTTCGGGCGCCTGGCCCGGTCAATCACTGATTCAGAACCGGGAAAGCCGGGGCCCGAAGACCCCGGCTGTCGCCTTGATGAATCCGCGTGGGATCAGTACTTGTAGGCTTCCGCCTTGAACGGCCCGTGAACCGGAACGCCAACGTAGTCGGACTGTTCCTTGGTCATGCGGGTAATGGTGCCGCCAAAGCCTTCGACCATGTACTGGGCAACTTCTTCGTCCAGTTCCTTCGGCAGGACGCGGACGTAGAGGTTGTCCTTCTTCTTGTCTTCCGGCAGATCGGCGAACTTGCGCTCGAACAGGTACATCTGAGCTGCAACCTGGTTGGCGAAGGAGCCGTCCATGATGCGTGACGGGTGGCCTGTCGCGTTACCCAGGTTAACCAGGCGGCCTTCAGCCAGCAGGAAGATGTGATCGTCCTTGGATTTGTCACGATAGATCTTGTGAACCTGCGGCTTGATCTCGTCCCATTCCCAGTTCTCGCGCATGAACGCGGTATCGATCTCGTTGTCGAAGTGACCGATGTTGCAGACGATGGCGCCGGACTTGACCGCGGCGAGCATGTGCTTGTCGCACACGTCCACGTTACCGGTGGTGGTTACCAGAACGTCAGTGTCCTGCAGCAGCTGCTTGTTGATGCTGTCGGCCTTGCCAGTGTTCTCGCCATTGAGGTAGGGAGAAACCACTTCGTAGCCGTCCATGCACGCCTGCATGGCACAGATCGGGTCGATCTCGGAGATGCGAACGATCATGCCTTCCTGACGCAGTGACTGCGCGGAGCCCTTGCCGACGTCGCCATAGCCGATGACCAGGGCTTTCTTGCCGGACATCAGGTGGTCAAGTGAGCGCTTCAGTGCGTCGTTCAGGCTGTGACGGCAGCCGTACTTGTTGTCGTTCTTGGACTTGGTGACCGAGTCGTTCACGTTGATCGCCGGCACCTTGAGGCTGCCTTCTTCGATCATGTGCTCGAGACGGTGAACGCCCGTGGTGGTTTCCTCGGAGATGCCGTGGCAGTTCTTGAGGATTTCCGGATACTTCTCGTGCAGCATCTCGGTCAGGTCACCGCCGTCGTCCAGGATCATGTTCGGTTCCCAGCCGTCAACGTCAGCACCGATGGTGCGCTCGATGCACCACTCGTACTCTTCTTCGGTCTCACCCTTCCAGGCGAATACCGGAACGCCGGTAGCGGCGATGGCGGCAGCGGCCTGGTCCTGGGTGGAGAAGATGTTGCAGGAGGACCAGCGGACGTTGGCGCCCAGCGCGGTCAGGGTCTCGATCAGCACGGCCGTCTGTACGGTCATGTGGATGCAGCCCATTACGTTCGCGCCTTTCAGCGGCTGCTGGTTGCGATACTTTTCGCGCAGCTTGATCAGAGCGGGCATTTCGCTCTCGGCGATGGCGATTTCCTTGCGGCCCCAGCCGGCAAGGTCGATGTCGGCTACTTTGTAGTCAGTAAAATTACTGTCCAAAGGCATTGTTAATACTCCTGATTCATATGGGTAATTCGGTTGTGCAACAGGGCCAGCCGGCGGCCGGCCCTGTGTGGCAGAGGTTTACTTGGCTGCAGCCTTCAGTTCTTCCGCCTTGTCGGTCTTTTCCCAGGGGAAGGTAGTGAAGGTCTGGCCATTGACGGTCTTCTGTTCCGGCTTGCGGCCGAAGTGACCGTACGCGGCTGTGTCGCGGTACATCGGATGCAGCAGATCCAGTTGCTTGGTCAGTGCATAGGGACGCAGATCAAAGGTCTTGCGGACCAGCTGCTCGATCTTGCGGTCATCCATCTTGCCGGTACCGAAGGTGTTGATGGAGATCGATGTCGGCTCGGCAACGCCGATGGCGTAGGAGATCTGGATCTCGCACTTGTCGGCCAGGCCAGCGGCTACGACGTTCTTCGCTACGTAACGGCCAGCGTAGGCAGCGGAGCGGTCGACCTTGGACGGATCCTTACCGGAGAAGGCGCCGCCACCGTGGCGAGCCATGCCACCGTAGGTGTCAACGATGATCTTACGACCTGTCAGGCCAGCATCGCCTACCGGGCCACCGATTTCGAAGTTGCCGGTCGGGTTGATGTGGAACTTGGTGTCGTTGTGGATCAGTTCGGACGGGATCACGTCCTTCACGATCTCTTCCATGACCGCTTCACGCAGCTGCTCCAGGGAAACATCCGGGCTGTGCTGTGTGGAAAGGACAACGGCGTCGATGCCGGTTACCTTGCCGTCTTCATAACGGCAGCTCACCTGACTCTTGGCGTCCGGACGCAGCCAGTCAAGCTTGTTGCTCTGCAGCAGCTCGGCCTGCTTCTCACACATACGGTGCGCGTAGCAGATCGGAGCCGGCATCAGCACGTCGGTCTCGTTGCAGGCGTAGCCGAACATCAGGCCCTGGTCGCCAGCGCCCTGGTCTTCCGGCTTGGAGCGGTCAACGCCCTGGGCGATGTCGACGGACTGCTTGCCGACAACGTTGATGAAGGCACAGGTGTTGCCGTCGAAGCCAACGTCGGAGTGGTTGTAGCCGATGTCGGTGATCGCTTTACGCGCCACTTCTTCGAACTCAACGTTGGTGTTGGTGGTGATTTCGCCAGCGATCAGGCACATGCCAGTCTTGACGACAGTCTCACAGGCGACACGCGCATAGGGGTCGTCCTGGAGAATGCGGTCAAGAATGGCATCGGATACGGCGTCGGACAGCTTGTCCGGGTGGCCGGCTGTTACCGACTCGGATGTAAAGAGACTGTAGTCACTCATGCTTGCTTTCCTCCTTTTGAAGGTGGTTAAAGGTCATATTGGGAAGCCGGTTCGCTAGCCCGTAAATTCCCTGACCTGGATCTGAAAACCATTGCGCAGGCCGATGAACAGGGTTTCGCCCTGTTTCAGGCCAGCGTCTTCTGCCCATCCCGTGAGCTCTTCCGGCTCAAAGCCCTGCCAGATATCGCCGCAGTTATCCCTGACCCAGCTCTGTTCGTGCCGGCAGAGTTCACTGACAATCATTCGGCCGCCGGGTTTCAGCAGCTGGGCGCTGTCGCGGAAGATGTTCGCGGGGCTGGCGACGTGGTGCAGCACCATGTTGGCCACCACAAGATTGAACGTTTCCCCGCGTTCAATCACATCAGGACACTCCCCGTGCACCAGGCGCACGTTGGTGAGTGCCTGCTGTTCGCAGAACTGCCCGGCGCGGTCGAGCATGGCCTGGACGTTGTCCACCGCCACCACCTCGCCGAAGCAGTTCGCCAGAACCGGCAGGAAGGGGCCTTCACCCGGCCCGATCTCCAGCGCGTTACCGCTGCCGTCGCAGGCGTAACGCCGGTGGACGAGTTCCGCCACTGGCTGCGCATAGCGCTGGTGATTGGCGATCAGCTCCTGCTGCTCCCGGAAGTGACGGGCGTAACGCGCGAAAAAGACCTGGGACTGTTCCGAGCGTTGACGCCGTATCGTGCGGATCCGGTCCAGCAGTTCCTCGGTGAGCTGGATCTGGTCCACGGCCTCGAAGACCGAGCGAACCGCGGTGTAGCGGGGTTCGTCTCCGACCCGAAGCAGTGGACGCCGGTAGAAGGTGGCGTTGCCTTCCCGCTGGGGTTCAAGCAGTCCGGCCTGGGTCAGCACCTTGAGGTGATGGCTCATGCCGGACTGGCGCATGTTAAAGAGCCGGCACAGTTCCATGACTCCGAAGGTGTCTCGCTGCAGGACCCGGAGGATATCGAGTCTCAGCGGGTCGCCGGCGGCCTTGTAGAGGCTCCCCAGCGTGTGCAGCGCTGTTTCGGTATCTGCGGATTTGACGTGTGCCGTTGAATTCATTGCCCCTACTTTACGGTCGGGTCTGAACCGGGGTCAACAGCTATATCAAAAAAAATTGATATAGCGTTGCGTCAAAGGTCGGATGACATTTGCTCAATCGGGTGGCGATCGGTGAAAATACGCGCCTCTTGAAACGGCCCCGTTGTGGGGCTGTATCCAATCAGCCAGTGGGAGACAATTCCGATGCCGTCGCGTAAAGACCTTGCCAACGCGGTACGCGCGCTCAGTATGGACGCCGTGCAGAAGGCGCAGTCCGGCCATCCCGGCGCGCCCATGGGGCTTGCCGACGTTGCCGAGGTGCTGTGGAACGATTACCTCAGGCACAACCCGGCCAACCCGTCCTGGCCCGATCGCGATCGCTTCGTGCTCTCCAACGGCCATGGTTCCATGCTCCAGTACAGCCTGCTGCATCTCACCGGCTACGATCTGGGCATCGAGGATCTGAAGCAGTTCCGCCAGCTCCATTCCCGTACCCCGGGGCATCCGGAATACGGCTACACGCCGGGGGTTGAGACCACCACCGGGCCGCTCGGTCAGGGCCTGGCCAATGCGGTGGGCATGGCACTGGCGGAGAAGAACCTGGCAGCGCAGTTCAATCGCGACGGCCATGAGGTCATCGACCATCACACGTACTGCGTGGTTGGTGACGGTTGCCTGATGGAGGGCATTTCCCACGAGGCATCCTCGCTGGCGGGAACACAGGGGCTGGGTAAGCTGGTTGTGTTCTATGACGACAACGGCATTTCCATTGATGGCGACGTCAGTGGCTGGTTCACCGATGACACGGCCAAGCGTTTCGAGGCCTACAACTGGCAGGTGATTGCGGGCGTTGACGGGCATGACCCCGAGGCGGTGAAAAACGCGATTGAGAAAGCGCGGGGCAACACCGAGCAGCCCACGCTCATCTGCTGCCGCACCGTGATCGGCTTTGGGTCACCCGGCAAGGCGGGCTCTGAAAGCAGTCACGGGGCGCCGCTGGGCGATGATGAGATTGAGGCGACCCGCCAGAATCTGGGCTGGAACCACGGGGCCTTTGAGGTGCCGGATGACCTGTATCAGGCCTGGGATGCCCGCGAGGCCGGCGCGGCGGCTGAGAAGGACTGGAATGAACGCTTCGCAGCCTATGAGAAGGCGTATCCGGAGCTGGCCGCTGAGCTCAAGCGCCGTCTGGCCGGCGAGCTGCCGTCTGATTTCTCACAGAAGGCCCAGGACTACATCCGCCAGTGCCAGGAGGGGGGCGAGAACATGGCCACCCGTAAAGCCTCCCAGAAGACGCTCAACGCGTACGGTCCGGTTCTGCCGGAACTGGTGGGGGGCTCGGCGGACCTTGCCGGTTCCAACAACACGCTCTGGAGTGACTGTCAGGCGATTACTGCGGGCGATGCCAGTGGCAACTACGTGTACTACGGCGTGCGCGAGTTCGCCATGACCGCCATTGGCAGTGGCATGGCCCTGCACGGTGGTGTGGTGCCCTATGTGGCCACCTTCCTGATCTTCATGGAATACGCCCGCAATGCCACACGCATGGCCGCGCTGATGAAGCAGCGTAACGTGCTGGTCTATACCCATGACTCCATCGGTCTGGGTGAGGATGGCCCCACCCATCAGCCGGTCGAGCAGCTGGCGACTCTGCGCCAGACCCCGAACATGAGCCTGTGGCGCCCCTGTGACACGGTTGAAACGGCCGTGGCCTGGAAGGCTGCCATTGAGCGCACCGATGGCCCCACGGCCCTGGTGTTCACCCGTCAGGCCCTGGCACATCAGGATCGGGATGAGCAGCAGCTTGCCGACATCGAGCGCGGGGGCTACATCCTGTCGGATTCCGACGGCTTCCCGGAGATCATCCTGATTGCCACCGGCTCGGAAGTGGCGCTGGCCCAGGAGGCGGCGATACAGTTGCGTGACCAGGGCCGCCAGGTGCGGGTGGTGTCCATGCCCAGCACGGACCGGTTCGAGGCCCAGCCCGCCGAGTACCGTCAGAAGGTGCTGCCGGCCGAGGTCACCTGCCGTGTCGCGGTGGAAGCGGGCATTACCGACTACTGGTACAAGTACGTGGGCATGGAGGGGCGCGTGCTTGGTATGACCACCTTTGGTGAGTCGGCGCCGGCCGGTCCGCTGTTTGAGGCGTTCGGCTTCACCGTGGATAACCTGCTCGCCATCAGCGAGACCCTGCTGGACGACATGGCGTGAACGGAGGGCGACCGATGCCGGCTCGGGTAGCGATCAATGGTTACGGGCGCATCGGTCAGTGCCTGCTGCGCGCGCTCTATGAGAATGGCTACCGCGACCAGCTTCAGGTCGTTGCTATCAATGAGCTTTCCGACCCGGAGACCATCGCGCACCTGACCCGTTTTGACACCACCCATGGCCGTTTTGCCGGTCAGGTGGATGTCAGTGGCCAGGGGCTGGTGGTCGATGGTGATCCCATCCGCATCGTGCGGGAGTCGGAGGCACAGAACCTGCCCTGGGGTGAGATTGGCGTTGATCTGGTGCTCGACTGCACCGGCCTTGGTGCCACCCGCGAGCAGGGTCGGAAGCATCTGGATGCCGGTGCTGGCCGGGTGCTGTTCTCCCAGCCGGGGGATCCGGATCTGGATGCAACCCTGGTCTACGGGGTGAACCATGAGACCCTGAGCGCCGGGGATCGCATCGTCTCCAACGCGTCCTGCACCACCAACTGCATCGTGCCCATCATCCAGACTCTGGACGCGGCCTACGGGATCGAGCAGGGCTCCACGACGACCATCCATTCGGCCATGAACGATCAGCCGGTGATTGATGCCTACCATCACCAGGACCTGCGGCGCACCCGCAGTGCCTTTCATAACATGGTGCCTGTTGATACGGGGCTGGCTCGGGGCATTGAGCGGCTGCTGCCGTCCATGGCGGGGCGGTTCAGTTCCGTGGCGGTGCGGGTGCCGACCATCAATGTGTCGGCTATTGATATGACGGTGGCGGTGCGTTCGCAGACGGATACGGATTCGGTGAACGCGGTGCTGGCGGAGACGGCGGCGTCGTCGCTCGATGGGATCATCGGGTACACGGAGGAGCTTCTGGCGAGTACGGATTTTAACCATGATGCGCGCTCCGGGGTTGTGGATGCGGGGCAGACCCGGGTCAGTGGGGGGCGGATGGTTAAGGTGCTTTGCTGGTTTGATAATGAGTGGGGGTATGCGAATCGGATGCTGGATGTGGCTCGGTACTGGGGTCTGCTCCGGGAAGACTGACTTTGGTTAAAGTATTGAAAATTCATCGTTAATCGCGCTTTTGAGGAATCGCACCAATGAGCATTAAACGCATGACCGACATGGATCTGAAGGGCAAGCGGGTTCTGATCCGGGAGGATCTGAACGTGCCCATCAAGGATGGTGAGGTGACAGGGGATGCCCGTCTGCGGGCGTCGCTGGAGACGATTCGCGCAGCCCGGGATGCCGGTGGGCGGGTGATGCTCATGTCGCATCTGGGGCGCCCGGAGGAGGGCGTGTATTCGGAGGAGGATTCCCTCAAGCCGGTGGCGAAGCGGCTGGGGGAACTTCTGGGTCAGGATGTGCGTGTTCTGGATGACTACCTCGATGGCGTTGAGGTTGCCGAGGGGGAAGTCGTCCTGTGTGAGAACGTGCGCTTCAACAAGGGCGAGAAGAAGGATGATGAAACGCTGGCCCGCAAGTATGCGGCGCTGTGTGATGTGTTCGTGATGGATGCTTTCGGCACGGCGCACCGGGCCCAGGCTTCAACCCATGGCGTGGCGAAGTTTGCGCCGGAGGCCTGCGCCGGGCCACTGCTGGCGGGGGAGCTGGATGCGCTGACGAAGGCGCTGGATAACCCGCAGAAGCCGGTGGTGGCGATCGTGGGTGGTTCCAAGGTGTCCACCAAGCTGACGGTGCTGGAGCAGCTGTCGAAGGTGGTGGATAAACTGATCGTCGGCGGTGGCATTACCAATACCTTCCTGGCGGCCAGTGGTAAGCCGGTGGGTAAGTCGCTGTGTGAGCATGACATGCTGGATGAGGCCCGGGCGCTGATGGAGAAGGTCGAGATTGCCCAGCCCACCGACGTGGTCGTGGCCAGTGAGGTCTCCGAGAGCGCGCAGGCCACCACCAAGAAGGTGGAGGATGTGTCCGATGATGACATGATCCTCGACATTGGCCCGGAAACGTCCGCGGCCCTGGCCGAGGAGCTCAAGGGGGCGAAGACCATCATCTGGAACGGCCCGGTGGGTGTGTTCGAGATTGAGGCGTTCTCCCATGGCACCC
Source organism: Halospina sp. K52047b (assembly GCF_008709855.1). Classification (NCBI taxonomy): domain Bacteria; kingdom Pseudomonadati; phylum Pseudomonadota; class Gammaproteobacteria; genus Halospina; species Halospina sp. K52047b. The sequence goes on from NZ_VYJH01000009.1 coordinate 19,854, forward strand.
GCAAGCTCGGCGATGCCATCGCCAGCAGCGATGCGTTTTCTCTGGCGGGTGGGGGTGATACCGTATCCGCAATCGACGAATTCGGTCTCAGCGACCGGATTTCCTATATTTCGACCGGCGGTGGCGCCTTCCTGGAGTTCGTAGAGGGCAAGACGCTGCCGGCCGTTGCCGTACTCGAGGAGCGCGGCGCCTGAGCGCCGCTACCAGACCTGATATTAAGGAGAGGCCGACATGGCACTGATTTCCATGCGACAGCTGCTCGACCATGCCGCCGAGCACGGCTATGGCGTTCCAGCGTTCAACGTGAACAACCTTGAGCAGATGCGCGCCATCATGATGGCGGCGAACAAGACGGACAGCCCGGTGATCGTTCAGGCCTCCGCCGGTGCGCGCAAGTACGCGGGCGCCCCTTTCCTGCGCCGGCTGATGGAAGCGGCGGCCGAGGAATGGCCGCATATCCCGATCGCGGTGCACCAGGACCACGGTTCCAGTCCGGCGGTGTGCCAGCGTGCCATCCAGCTTGGTTTCACGTCCGTGATGATGGACGGCTCTCTGGGCGAGGACGGCAAGACGCCCATGGATTACGACTACAACATGGGCGTAACCCGTAAGACCGTCGAGATGGCCCATGCCTGCGGCGTGTCCGTGGAAGGTGAGCTGGGCTGCCTGGGGTCACTGGAATCCGGTGAAGCCGGCGAGGAAGACGGTGTGGGCGCGGCCGGTAAGCTCAGCCATGACCAGATGCTGACGGACCCGGAAGAGGCGGCACAGTTCGTCAAGGATACCCACTGTGATGCCCTGGCCATCGCCATCGGCACCAGTCACGGGGCCTACAAGTTCACCCGTCCGCCGACGGGCGACATCCTCGCCATCGACCGGATCAAGGAGATCCACGCCCGCATTCCGGATACCCATCTGGTGATGCACGGTTCCTCCTCCGTACCCCAGGAGTGGCTCGATATCATCAACGAGTACGGGGGGGAGATCCCGGAGACCTATGGCGTGCCGGTGGAGGAGATTGCCGAGGGCATCCGCCACGGTGTGCGCAAGGTGAACGTCGACACCGACCTGCGCCTGGCCGCAACCGGTTCCGTACGCCGCTTCCTGGCCCAGAACCCGGCGGAGTTTGATCCGCGTAAGTTCATGAAGGAAGCGCTGGCCGGCATGTATGACGTCTGCGTGAAGCGCTATGAAGCCTTCGGCACGGCGGGCAACGCCAGCAAGATCACACCGATCAAGCTTGAGGATATGGTCAGCCGTTACGACAGTGGTGAGCTTGACCCGAAGGTCAACTGATCAGTGACGTTAATGCCACAAAGCCGGGTGTGAATCGCGCCACAATCTGGTTTAGGCTTTATGCATGCTGACCGTGCATGGAATCCGTCTGACCAACATTGTGGCGCTGCTTGTCTTGGCGGTGTGCGCCCTCATGGCTGCTCCCGCCAGCGGGAGCCCGGATATCCGCGAGCATCACCGGCTGCCGCTCGAGAATGAACTCCAGTTTCTGGAGGATCCGGGGGGCAGTCAGGACCTGAAGGACGTGCGCGGGCGCAATGACTGGCGACACCTCGACGGCCACACCTTCAATCGCGGCTATTCGGATTCCGCCTGGTGGCTTCGGGTCCGTCTTGCCAATGACGGCACGACGGACCTGGAGCGGTTTCTCTCCATTGGCTACCCGGTGCTGGGCGATGTGAGGGTGTATGCGCTGGCCGAGGGCCAACTGCGCAATTCCTGGCAGCTGGGGCATGATTACCCCTACAGCCAGCGTCCCGTGGATCACCGTTTTTTCGTAGTGCCCCTTGAGTGGGCGCCGAAGGAAACGCTGGATGTCTACGTTCGCGTTCGTACCGACAGTTCCGTCCAGGTGCCCGTGACGCTCTGGGACCGCGAAACCTTCCGCAGTCATGACATCAGTGCCAACACTCTCCAGGGCATCTACTTTGGCGCCTTTCTGGTGATCGGCGTCTACAACCTTCTTCTGTTCTTCGCTCTGGGTGAACGCAACTACCTGTACTACGTCGGTTTCGTGTTCAGCATCGCGCTTCTGATGGCGTCGCTGACCGGCTATGGCTTCCGCTATCTCTGGCCGGGGGCGACGGAGTGGAATGATCAGGCGATCCTGATTTTCATTTGCGGGGTTCTCGGCTTTGCCGGCCTGTTCACGCGGCGTTTTCTGGAGCTGAATCGCCTGTCTAGCTGGCTGAATGGCTTCGCCCTGCTGGTTATCGCAGCCAGTAGTATCTGTGCGGTCCTGTCGTTCTTTCTCAGCTATTTCGTGCTGATTTCGGTTCTGATTCCCCTGGTGGTGCTCGGCTGTATTATGGCTTTCGCAGGGGGTGTCTATGCCTGGTATCGGGGCCAGATCACTGCCAAGTATTACGTCATGGCCTGGTCTTTCGTGCTGGCCGGAGGCGCTATCCTGGCCCTTTCCAAGGGCGGAGTACTGCCGTCGAACTTCTTCACCGATCACGCCGCCCAGCTGGGCTCCATCATCGAGGTGGTACTGCTTTCGTTCGCACTGGCCCAGCGGATCAACGTTGAGCGTCAGCTCCGCTATCAGGCCCAGTCCGAAACTCTGGAGACGGCGCGGCGACTCAACCGGGAGTTGGAGGATCGGGTCAGGGAACGCACCCAGGAGCTGGAGGAACTCAACCAGAGGCTGAACGAGCTGAGTGTCACCGATGGGCTGACAGGGCTGCGCAACCGCCGTTTTCTGGATGCTCAGCTGCGCCAGGAGGTGGAACGGGCACGGCGCACCGGGCGGTCCATGGCCGTGGCCATGCTGGACATCGATCACTTCAAGCCGGTTAACGATACCTACGGCCACCAGACCGGGGATGAGTGCCTGAAGATGGTGGGCGAGATCATTCACGCCAATCTGCGCTCACCCCAGGACACGGCGGCCCGGTATGGCGGCGAGGAGTTCGCCATGATCCTGCCCGAGACGGATGAGGAGGGCGCGATGCGGGTTCTGGAGCGGATCCGTCAGGAGGTGGCCGCAGCGTCGGTTTCCTGCGACGGGGTCACACTGCGGATGACGCTCAGTGGTGGCGTCACCATCCAGCGCGATGCCGAGGCCGTCACGCCTGAGCAGCTTCTGGCCGAGGCGGACGGGGCGCTGTATCGCGCCAAGTCCGGAGGGCGGGATCAGGTGTGTGTGTACAGGCCTCATGCCTCCTGATTGTCGGTATGTTTGAAATCACGGATGAAAATACCCCAGAAGGCGGTGAACAGGGCCGCGATGAGGGGGCCGATCACGAAGCCGTTGATCCCGAAGAGGATCAGCCCGCCGAGGGTTGAGAGCAGCACCATATAGTCCGGAAGCTTGGTGTCGCGCCCGACCAGGACGGGCCGCAGCAGGTTGTCGATCAACCCGATGACCACGGTTCCGAACAGCACCAGCACAACCGATTGGATCCAGTTGCCGATGGCGAACAGGTAGATGGCCGCCGGTACCCAGATCAGGCCGGCACCCACTGCCGGAATCAGCGACAGAACACCCATGACCACGCCCCAAAGCACCGCTGCCGGCAGCGCCAGAGCCCAGAAGATGAAGCCGCCGAGCAGGCCCTGGATCGCGGCGATGACCACGTTGCCCTTGATGGTGGCGCGGGTCACCTCCGCGAACTTGCCAAGCAGCAACTGCTCGCGCTCCCGGCTCAGCGGCACCGCCTGGCCAATGAGGTTGCGCAGGTAGCTGCCATCGCGCAGCAGGAAGAAGGCCAGATAGAGCATCACCCCGAAGTGGATGAAAAAGCGGGCGGTGTTCTGCCCGATGTTCAGTGCCGACTGGGCAAAGAACTGTCCGCCCTGCATGACCGCGTTGACTGCGCGCTCGCGCAGCGATTCGATATCCACGCCGAAGGATTCAAGGGCCGTGCCCACGAAGGGGACCGTCTCGCCAATGCGGTCGATGAAGGCCCGCGGGTCGATTTCCCCGGCCTGGATCTGCTGGTACAGGTTGACCCCCTCGAACACAAAGGAGGCGGCCACAAAGAGTGTCGGCAGGATCACGATGGTCAGGCAGAACGCGAGCGTGGCCAGTGCCGTCAGATTCGGCCGTTCTCCCCACAGCCGTGTAAAATACCGCTGCGCCGGGAAGAAGATGATGGCAATGGCGCAGGCCCAGAAGATGGCGCCGAAGAACGGCTGCATCAGGTACAGGAAAAGCGCGGTGACAATGAGCAGCAGGAACAGGAAGCTGCGCTGTTCGAGGCGTGCCTGCATGGTGTGGACCCTTCCCCGATTGATGAAAGGCAGAGGATACTGCGCCCCATGACCGATGCACAAACCAGCGGTGTTACCTGGCCGGTTCCGGCCCGCGAAGCCGAGGCGGAAACGCAGGTCCGCAAGAGCCGCTTCATCGCAAGGGCGGCCCCGGCCGCCAGCCGGGAAGAGGCGCTGGCGCTGGTCGAACGGGCGCGTCAGGACCATCCCGAGGCCCGCCACCACTGCTGGGCCTATGTGACCGGCGCGCCCGGGAGGGCCACCAGTGCCGCCATGAATGACGATGGGGAGCCGTCGGGCACGGCGGGTCGGCCCATTCTCAATGTCATTGAGCACAAGGGGATCGGGGATGTGGCAGTGGTCGTCATCCGTTATTTCGGGGGCGTGAAGCTGGGTGCGGGTGGCCTGGTGCGTGCTTACGCAGGCGCGGCCGAGGCGGTGCTGTCGTCGCTGGAAGTCGACCATCGGGAGCCGCGGGTGAGCCTTCAGCTGGAGATTGGCTTTGCGGATGAGCAGCCTTTGCGGCTGGAACTGGAGCGGCTGGGCGGCGAGCTGGCGGCCATTGAATATGGGCAGGGCGTTTCAGTGCGGGTGTCGGTGCCGGCGACAGCCCGGGAGGCCATCGGCTCATGGGCCGCCGGGCGCGGCCTTGGGGTAACGGAGCTCTAACTTCCTAGAAGCGCAGATGGGCGCCGATGCCGTTGGCCGTCAGGTAGACATCCGTTTCCACTTCCACCGCAGCCTGCCCGATACCGATCACACTGGATTCGCTCATGGTCCGTGGGAAGGTCCAGAGCTTGATTTCGTTGACCAGCATCCCGGTCAGAGCCACCTGCAGCGCGTCATCATGGCGGCCATCCTCCTCGGCAATGGCGTGATAGGCGCCGCCATTGACGATCAGCGAACCCAGGCGCCCGCGCCAGCCCGTGCGGCTCTGCTCGGCCTGGGCCAGTGCCCTGGCATTACGGCGGGCGTCAGCCAGTGCGCCGGGGGCATCGCGGTCAATGGCATGGTGCCTGCGGTAGGCCGACAGGTGGGGCGGTGCCTTGATGATGGTATCCAGCAGCCCAAGGGTTGAGGTGATGGCGCGGACACGTCCGTCGTACTCATCCGCGTCCGTGTCGGCGCCGGCACTGGAGAGAGCGCTGAACACAGCGGAACCGGCAAAGAACAGGCTCCAGCGCTGGCGCCATGTCTGGGCGCTGTCCAGACCGTCCGCCATGACCCGGTCCAGGGCCTGCCAGTCCGGTTTCTCCTGGGCACCGAGAGGCGGCGCTGTGGCTACCGCCGTCAGCACAGTGACTGCCATCAGCAGGCGTTTGGGTGTGACCATGGAACCTCCGGGTCAGTTCGGACTTCAGGTGAACGCCGCATTGTGGCGCAGTACATTCCACGATGATGTGATGGGCTGCACCGAACCGGCGTTTCTTGCTATCGATCAACGCGCTCCGGTATCCTCCTTCGCAATGTCCAGCCCTTGGAGCACCCCGCGCTGATGCTGCTTGCCGTTCTCTCCGGATTCATCCTGGCTCTGTTTGCCCCCCTGATCTGCAGGGTAGCGGGTGACCGGTGTGGGTGGGTGTTCGCACTGCTGCCGGCGACGCTTTTCGTGTGGTTTGCCGGGCTGCTTCCGGAGGTCATGGCCAACGGGGCGCAGGTGGTGCGCTATCCGTGGTTTCCGGCCATGGAGATCAACCTGGATTTCCTGATCGATGGCCTGTCACTGATGTTCGCACTGCTGATCAGCGGCATCGGTACCTTCATCCTCATCTATGCCGGCGGTTACCTGAAAGGCCATCCCTATCTGGGCCGCTTCTACGTGGTCATGCTCAGTTTCATGGCCTCGATGCTCGGGGTGGTGCTTTCGGATAACCTGGTGACGCTTTTCGTGTTCTGGGAGCTGACCAGCATCACCTCCTACCTGCTCATCGGTTTTGAGCACGAGGACGTCAAGGCCAGGGCCAGCGCCCTCCAGGGCCTGTTCGTGACGGTGGCGGGGGGGCTGGCGTTGATGGCCGGTCTCATCATGCTGGGCACCATGGCCGGGTCCTACTCACTGAACGACGTGCTCGCCTCGGATGCGGACCTGCTCGGGCACGAATGGGCCGTGCCCATGTTGCTGTGCATCCTGGCCGGGGCCTTCACCAAGTCGGCCCAGGTGCCGTTCCATTTCTGGCTGCCCAACGCCATGGCCGCCCCCACTCCGGTATCGGCCTTCCTGCACTCGGCGACCATGGTCAAGGCCGGCGTCTATCTGCTGGCGCGGCTGAACCCGGCGCTGGGTGAGGCGGAGCTGTGGACACTGCTGCTCAGTTTCTTCGGGGGCCTGACCATGTTCACCGGTGCCTTCATGGCCATCACCCATACCGGGGCGAAGAAGGTTCTGGCCTATTCCACCATCATGGCGCTGGGTACTCTGGTGATGCTGATCGGCATCGGCACCCACTATGCCTTGGTTGCGTTCGCAACCTTCCTGGTGGCGCATTCGCTGTACAAGGGCGCACTCTTCATGATCGCCGGCATTCTCGACCACGAGACCGGCACCAAGGATGTGGCGGAAATGGGCGGCCTGGCGTCGCTGATGCCGGTGACTGCGGTGGCGGCGGCGGTGGCGGCGCTGTCGCTGGCCGGGCTGCCGCCACTGCTTGGGTTCGTAGGCAAGGAGCTGATGTTCGAGGCGGTGCTGGATGCGCCTGCCTGGCAGATGCTGCTGCCGGTGCTGGCCTTCGGGGCCGGAATCGGTGTGATGGTGGCGGCAGGCATCATCGCCATCAAACCCTTCTACGGGAAGCGCCTGGAAACCCCGAAACACCCCCATGAAGCGCCGGTTTCCATGCTGGCGGGGCCGGTGGTGCTGGCGGGGCTGTCGCTGCTGTTCGGTGTGGCCCTGTTCATTCCGGAGCAGACCCTGGTGGCGCCAGTGGTTGCCTCCCTGGGCGGGGCAGCGGAGAAAGTGCATCTGGCCCTCTGGCACGGCATCAACATGCCGCTGATCCTCTCGCTGGGCTGTCTGGTGGTGGCCGGGTTGATACTGCGCTTCTGGTCCCGCCTTCAGCCACAGCTGGATGTTCTGCGTGAGGGGCTGGGGCGCTTTGGCCCCGAGGCGGGCTACTTCCGGATCATGGAATGGCTGACCCGCATCGCGACCTGGCAGACGCGGGTGCTGCAGAACGGCACCATGGGCAACTACATGATCACGCTGGCGCTGACCACAGTCGGCATCACCGGCTTCACGCTCATCACCCAGTACGGGGTGCCGCTGCGGCTGCCGGTTCCGGATTCCGGCTTTGCCGCGGGCATCGCCCTGCTGATGATTGTGTCGGCCTTTTTCGCCACGGGGACGGTATCGCGGCTCGGGTCCGTGGCCGCCATGAGCATCGTCGGCTTTGCGGTGGCGCTCATTTTCATCCTTTTCAGCGCTCCGGATCTGGGCATCACCCAGATTCTGGTTGAGACCCTGACAGTGATCCTGCTGGTGCTGGTGCTGTTCCGGCTGCCCGGTTTCACGCGCATGTCCTCGCCCCTGGAGCGCTGGCGCGACATCATCGTGGCCGTGATGGTGGGCGCGCTCATGACGGTACTGATCCTGGCGGCTACCGAAGTCCAGTTCTTTGAACCCATCTCGGCCGAGCATGTGGCCCGCAGTGTCTCGGATGGCCACGGCCGCAACATTGTCAATGTGATCCTGGTGGACTTCCGGGCCCTGGATACCCTGGGTGAAATGTTTGTGCTGGCCCTGGCGGCCGTTGGTGTCTACTCCATGATCCGGCTCAAGGCGGAGGATCAGACAGCATGAGGGAAGCCAATACACTGATTCTTCGAACAGCGGCGCTGTTGCTGGTGCCTATGCAGTTGCTGTTCTCGGTTTTTCTGCTTCTCCGTGGCCACGACGAGCCCGGTGGTGGGTTCATTGCCGGGCTGGTGGCTTCCGGGGCCGTGGTGCTGTTCCTCTTCTCTTATGGCGTCAGCGCCACACGCGAGCTGCTGCGGGTGGATCCGCGTGATTTTCTGGGCGTCGGGCTGCTCATCGGCCTGGCCTCGATACTGCCCTCGCTGATTCTGGGCCAGCCGGCCATGACCGCGCAGTGGTGGCAGATTCCGCTGCCCGGAGGCGACTACTACAAGTTCTCGACGCCGCTGATTTTCGATGTCGGCGTCTATCTGACCGTAATCGGTTCCATTCTCACCATGGTGGTGGGCCTTTCCGAATCGGAGGAATCCGATGCCTGAGTGTGGAGGCTGCTGATGGAAACATTGATGGCCTATATCGTGGGCGCGATGTTCGCTGCCGCAGTGTACATGATGCTGCGCCGCTCCATCGTCAAGCTGGTGATCGGCCTGATGCTGTTGAGTAATGCCGCCAACCTGCTGATCTTCACCGTGGCCGGGATGCGCCAGGGGGCACCGCCTCTGGTTCCAGAGGGGGCGGAGGTGCCGGCCTCGGCCGTTGCCGATCCGCTGCCACAGGCGCTGATCCTGACCGCGATCGTGATCGCTTTCGGTGTGCTGGCATTCTCTGTCGTGCTGATCCATCGCGCCTATGAGGTAGTCGGTACGGATGACCTGGACCGGATGAAGGATACCGATACCTGATGTCTCTGGCTGTTGCTCCCATTCTGGTTCCGCTTCTTTTCGGGGCCCTGTCGGTGGCGCTTTGGCGCTATCGTATCGCCCAGCGCGTGCTGGGGCTGGTGGGTACCCTGACGCTGCTGGCCGTTTCCATACGCCTGTTCCAGGTGGTGCATGCGGAGGGCATGGTGGTGCTCCATATGGGCGGCTGGGCCGCGCCCCTGGGGATCACCCTCGCCGTGGATATGCTGGGAGCCATCATGGTGGTGCTCACCGGCATAACGGGCCTGGCGATCGCACTGTTTTCCATGGGCGACACCCCCGAGCGCCATGAGCATTTCGGCTACTACCCGCTGATGCACCTGCTGCTGGCAGGCGTGGCCGGCTCCTTTGTAACCGGTGACATATTCAACCTCTACGTCTGGTTCGAGGTGATGCTGATCGCCTCCTTCGCGCTTCTGACCCTCGGGGGTGAGCGGGCGCAGATGGAGGGGGCGATCAAGTATGTGACCCTGAACCTGTTCTCCTCGGCGATCTTCCTCTCGGCGGTGGGCATCCTCTACGGGCTGCTCGGCACCCTGAACATGGCGGACATCGCCCAGAAGATCGACCAGGTCGAGAACACCGCCCTGATCAATGTGGTGGCGGTGATGTTCATGGTGGCCTTCGGCATCAAGGCCTCAGCCTTCCCGCTGTTCTTCTGGCTGCCGGCGTCCTATCACACGCCACTGGTAGGGGTATCCGCGCTCTTCGCCGGGCTGCTGACCAAGGTCGGGGTCTATGCGCTGTTCCGGATGTTCACCATTGTCTTCGACCATGACGTGGCCTACACCCATGAGATCCTGGTCTGGGTGGCGGGGCTGACCATGCTGTCCGGCGTACTGGGCGCGGCGGCCCAGTACGAGTTCCGGCGGATCCTTTCGTTCCACATCGTCAGCCAGATCGGGTACATGATCCTGGGGCTGGCGCTGTATACGCCGCTGGCGATCATCGGCGGGGTCTTCTACATCATGCACCACATCATTGTTAAGACCACGCTCTTCCTGGTCAGTGGTGTGACCTACCGGATCGCAGGCACCCATGAGCTGAAGGACCTGGGCGGGTTTTTCCGCAGCCGGCCGATGCTGTCGGTGCTGTTCCTGATCCCGGCCTTTTCCCTGGCGGGGATGCCGCCGCTTTCCGGATTCTTCGCCAAGTTCATCGTCATCCGCGCCGGCGTCGAGGCGGAGGCCTGGGGCGTGACCGCCGTGGCCCTGCTGGTGGGGCTCCTGACACTGTATTCGATGACCAAGATCTGGGCGGAGGTTTTCTGGAAGGCGGCTCCGGATACGGAATCCGGGGAGCCGGCCGGGCAGGGCAGTACCGTCGGACTGGGCTGGATGTATACCGCCATTGCCGGGCTGGCCGCCTGTACCGTGTTCATCGGCCTTAACGGTGAACCCATCTATGCGCTGGCGGAGACAGCGGCAGAGCAGCTTCTGAACCCGGATCGCTATATCCGGGCGGTACTGGAGGCGCGCCCATGATTGCCTTTTTCTGGAATGTGATCCTGGCACTGCTGTGGGTGGCTCTGACCGGCAGTTTTTCCGGGGGCAATCTGCTGGCGGGCTTTGTTTTCGGTTATCTCGCGCTTGCCGTCATGCAGCGCCACATACCGGTGCTCCATGGCTACTCCCAGAGGGTGCCCCGATTCATGGCCTTTGCCTTGTTCTTCCTGAAGGAGCTGTTTGTGGCCAATGTGCGGGTGGCCTATGACGTCATCACCCCGGTGTGGTACATGAAACCGGGCGTTATCGCGATGCGGCTGGAGGCGGAGAGCGACATCGAGATCACGCTTGTGGCGAACCTGATCTCGCTGACACCGGGCACGCTGAGTCTGGACGTTTCGGACGACCGTAAAGTGCTCTACATCCATGCCATGTTCATGGCCGACGAACAGGAACTGCGCGACAGCCTGCACGAGCTGGAGCGTCGGATCCTGCGTGTGCTGCGCTAACGTGATCGGCTGCGGGGACTCGATACGATGAACAGCTTTGTGCTGACACTGGTTTACTCGATGCTGGCGCTGGCCATGCTGATGGCCGCCATCCGGCTGGGCAAGGGGCCCTCCCTGCCGGACCGGGTGGTGGCGATCGAGCTGATCAGCTCCATGGTCGTCGGCATCATCGGCGTACACGCGCTCGACACCGGTGTGCTCAGTTTCCTGGATGTGGCGATCGTGGTGGCGCTGGTGGCCTTTCTGGCGTCCATCGGTTTTGCACGCTTCATTGAGCGGGGAGGACCACGCGAATGACGGACCTGATCATAGCCGTATTCCTGATCAGCGGCGCTGCTTTCATGCTGCTGGCGGCACTCGGTATCCTGCGGCTGCCGGACCTGCCCACGCGCATGCACTCCTCCACCAAGGCCGGCGCCATGGGAGCCATGCTGATCATGGTGGGCGTGGTGATTGGTTTCGCCGAATGGCTGGCGCTCGCGAGGGGGCTGGCGATTGTCCTGTTCATCATGGCAACGACGCCCATTGCCGCCCACGCCATCGGGCGCGCGGGCTATATCATTGGCGTGCCCCTCTGGGACGGCACCATCAAGGATGAGCTGCGCGAGAACTACGATACCCGCACCCATGGCCTGCGCAGTGATGCGGCAGACCAGGACGAGCCACGCCTCTGATCCCCTGCTGACTTGCCGGCGCTGAGCCGGTAAGGTGGTTTACATGAGACGTTCAACTCCCTGGTCCCTGCCGTCACTGGGCGCTCTGCGGGAAGCCCTGCTGCGTCCGGGGGTGGATGATGAACGGCTGACCGCTGCCCTGGCCCAGGCACGGGAGCAGCAGCCCCCTCCCGTGGTCTGGCTTCTGGGTAAGGCGCAGTCCGGCAAGACCTCTGTCATCCGGGCGCTGACCGGCAGTCCGCGGGCCACCATCGGCAACGGCTTCCAGGCCTGTACCCGCACCGCTTCCTTCTACGATTTTCCGGAGCAGGCGCCTGTGGTGCGCTTTCTGGACACCCGTGGGCTGGGCGAGGTGACCTATGATGCGGGCGAGGACCTGGCCTTCTGCGAATCCCAGTCCCATCTGGTGATGGCGGTGATGAAAATCGCCGATCCGGATCAGGGGGCGGTTCTGGATGCTCTGGAGACCGTGCGCAGGCGCCACCCGGAGTGGCCTGTGGTGCTGGTGCACACGTCCCTCCACGAGCTGTACCCGCCTGGCTCGGACCATGTCATGCCGTGGCCCTTTGAGGCTGAGCCACTGCCGGAGACAGTGCCCTCGGATCTTCGTCGGGCGCTGGCCGAGCGCCGGGAGCTGGCTGAAGCGCTTCCCGGGCATGCCCCGGTGGTGTCGGTGGCTGTGGATCTCACCCTGGAGGAAGATGGCTTCGCCGTGGCGGATTACGGGCTGGAAGGCCTGTGGCGGTCGATTGAGGAGACCGCCACTTTTGAGCTTCGGGCAAGGCTGCAGCAGGATCCGGGTCTGCGGGATCTGTTCAGTCGGGCTGCCCACCCGCAGATCACCGGCTACAGTCTGGCGGCTGCCGGCGCCGGTGCCCTGCCGTTGATCGATGCGGCGCTGCTGCCGGCGCTGCAGGTGCGGATGCTGCACGCCCTTGGCCGGATCTATCAGCAGCCCTGGGACATGCGGCGCAGCTCCGAGTTCTTCGGTCTGCTGGGGGTAGGAGTGCTCGCCGGCTATGGGTTGCGCTGGGCCGGGCGCAGCCTGGTCAAGGTGGTGCCGGGCTGGGGCCAGACACTGGGGGCTGCCTGGGGCGCCTCCAGTGCCGCTGCGGTCACCTATGCGCTGGGCAAGGCGGCGGATTTCTATCTGGCCCGCACGGCGGATGGCATGCCGGTCGAGGCGGAAGCCATCCGGCGTCTGTACCGTGAAGCGTTCGAACAGGGCCTTCATCTGGGCCATGACAGGGGTAGCGAATGAGGGCCCTGCTGCGTGAGTTCGGTTACCTGCGGCTGTTGGCCGTACTGATCGCCTTCCTGCCATTTTTTGTGCTGCCCGCCCTGGGCGTGGTCTGGCTATGGCATTCCGGCCAGCTTCTGGTCTGGTTCCTGGTTACGGCGGGCTGTGGCCTCCTCGGGTATGGACTGCACTGGCTCTCGAGGCTGTACAGCCGCAGCCAGCTGCCGCCCGCCACGGGCCCCGAAGCCCACTGGCCTCCGGACTCCCATGAGGCCTGGCAGCACGTTGAGGCGCGCGCCAGCGAGGCTACACCGGAACAGTACCCGCTCAGCGACGCCACCGGACTTTTCCGACTGGGCCGAGATACCGTGGAGGATGTGGCCCGCCATTACCATCCGCACCGCGAACGCCCCCTGTTGGAGCTGACCGTTCCGCACATGCTGCTGATCATTGAGCGGGCCAGCCGCGAGCTGCGGGCGGACATTGTCGATCACGTGCCGCTCAGCCATCGGCTGACCCTGGGCAGCATGGCCCGGCTGCGACGCTGGCGGGATACGGCGGTGCGCCTGGAGGGACTGTATCGGCTGGGGCATGCGGCGGTGGACCCGACCAGTGTCGTGTTCCGCGAACTGCGTCGTGATCTGGGCAACCGGGTACTGGGTTACGGTTCGGAGCAGGTCCAGACCTGGCTGTTGCGTGAATATATCCGCAAGGTGGGCTATTACGCCATCGAGCTCTACAGCGGCCGTTTGCTGCTGGCATCGGAAACACCCGTGGAATCGGTGACACGGGCCTCTCAGCTGCAGCAGCGGGAGAGTGAAGGCCGCCCGGAATCGTCGGAACCGCTGAGGATCCTGCTGCTGGGTCGCGCCAATAGTGGCCGCTCCAGCCTGGTCAACGCGCTGGAGGGCGAACCGGTGGCGGCGGTGGACAGCGCTGCTGGAACCACCGGCGCTATTGAGGCCTACAGCTGGGGCAGCAGTGACGGCGATGAGGTGCTGCTGATTGACACCCCGGGAGTGGAAGGCGAGGCCCTTGATACCGCAACCCTGCGCCGCGAGGTACTGGGGGCGGATCTGGTGTTGTGGGTGACGCCGGCACTGCGCGCCGACCGTGAGGGTGAGCGGGCGGTACTGGAGCGCATACGCGACTGGTTCCGTGAGGATCCCTCCCGGCGCCCACCGCCGCTGATCGGCGTGGTGACAGGGGTGGACGCGGTCCGTCCTGCCCGTGAATGGGCGCCGCCCTATACGCTGGCCGAACCGGCGACGCCCAAGGCCCGCAACATTGTCGCCGCCGTGGAGGCGGTGGGTGGCGAGCTTGAGTTCGACGCCCGGCACCGGGTGGGCGTCAGTCTCAGCGGTGACGCGCCGTTCAACGTGACCCCGGGGCTGGTGGGGCTCATGGAGGGCCAGCTGGACGAGGCCCGGCGGATCCGGCTTCTGAGGTGCCTGCGCGAGCGCCGGCGGGACGAGACCTGGCGTTATCTCTGGCGGCAGGTTCGTAATGCCGGGCAGACGGCGCTTGCAAAGGCCCGTGAACGTCACTGAACGGGATCATGCGAATCGAGGCGCTTTCTATGAACCCGCCCCGGGACGTACCATTCACGCCAGTGTTTCGCTGACCTTCCAGGCACCCTGATGGACGCACAGACCCGCGCCCCGCGCCGTGAGATCTTCGGCTGGGCGATGTTCGACTTCGCCAACCAGGCCTACACGCTGCTGATCATCACAGTGGTGTTCGGGGACCTGTTCACCCGTGTGATCGTCGGCGACGGCCCTGACTACCGGTTGGGGAACTTCCTCTGGAGCCTGGCGCTGGCAGTCAGCTATGGGCTGGTGGTGGTAGCCAATCCGGTCTGCGGCGCCGTCATGGATTACACCCGTTCACGCAAGCGCTTCCTGTTTGCCAGCTACCTTGTGACCGTGGTGGCGACCGGCCTGCTGTACTTCGTGGAACCGGGCTGGATCACCATCGCCATGGTGCTGATCATCATCTCCAATTTCGCCTACGCCATCGGCGAGGGCTTCATCTCGAGTTTCCTGCCGGATCTGGGCCCGCGCGAGGCACTGGGCTGGATCTCGGGGCTGGGGTGGAGTCTGGGCTACATCGGCGGGCTGGTGGCGACGGCCTTTACTCTCGCCTTTCTGGGGGAGGTTACGGCGGAAAACTACGACACCATCCGCTGGGTCGGGCCCTTTGCGGCGGTGTTCTTCCTGATCGCGGCGATTCCCACCTTTCTCTGGGTGCGCGAGCGGGGCGACGCCCGTGTGGTGCCCGAGGGCTGGTCGCTGACCCGGCTGGGCATCAACCGCCTTCTGGCCACAGCGCGGGTGGTGAACCAGTTCGGGGACCTGCGCTGGCTGCTGGTCTCGATCTTCTTCTCCATGGCCGGGATCTACATCATCGTCAGCTTCTCGTTCATCTACGGCTCCCAGGTGATCGGCTGGGACGAGGCCACGCGCACGCTGATGTTCATCACCGTCCAGATCACCGCCGCCATTGGCGCGCTGCTGTTCGGCTGGCTCCAGGGGCACTGGGGTGCCCGCCGCACCTACCTCATCACGCTCTGGCTCTGGGTGGTCGCCATACTGGCCATCTGGCAGACCCCCAACATGACCCTGCTGCTTGAGCGGCTGGCCGGACTGAGCTTCGAGGCCCAGGAGGTGTTCCTGGTGGCCGGAGTTCTGGCCGGGCTCAGCCTGGGCTCGGCCCAGTCCGCCGGCAGGGCGCTGGTGGGCGTGCTCACGCCCACGGGCAAGGCGGCGGAGTTCTTCGGTTTCTGGGGTACCGCCTCCAAGCTGGCGGCCATTGTCGGTATCCTGGGTCTGGGGCTGATCCAGTGGGCGCTGGGACTGGCGGATGCCATTCTGTTCTGCCTGGTGCTGTTCGTGCTGGCCATGGTGACAGTGCTGCCGGTGAATGAGGGTCGGGGGCAGGATGTGGCCGAAAACTGGCGGGAGTCGGAATCCGGATGAGTGCTGAGGCGAACCGGAAGCCGATAGGAGCCGTTCCGTGGAGGTAGTGGCCCTGGTGGTGCTTGCCGTGGTGCTGGTGGTGGGGGCGTCCATCCTGTGGTCGACCCTTCGCACGGGCATGCCGCCGATGCCCAGTCTGGGCCGGGCACCGAAAGCGATGCTGGAACTGGTCCCTGGGCAGCCAGACGGCGCCATCGTGGACATGGGGTCGGGCTGGGGCACGCTTGCCATCCGCTTTGCACGGCGCTTCCCGCGGACCCCGGTGGTCGGCTACGAGGTGTCGTTCTTTCCCTGGCTGGTGTCCGTATTACTGGCGCGGCTGATGCGGCTGGATAATCTTGTGTTTTACAGGCGGGATTTCCGGCAGGCGGATCTTGAGGGCGTCGAGGTGCTTCTGTGCTATCTGATGCCAGAGGGCATGCAGGCGGTACAGCAGCGGCTGGAGCGCGATCCGGGGTCGGTGCGCTGGGTGATCAGCCACTGCTTTGCCCTGCGTGGACGTGAGCCCGAGACGGTCAGCGAGCTCCCGGATCTCTACGCCACGCGGGTCTACCGCTATCGTTACCAGTAGCGCCCGCCGGTGGCGATGACCACTACGATCAGGCCGATGACCAGGTTGATGGCCACGAACATGCGGATCTGGCCGACCCGGCGCTTGCCTTCCTCGATGTCGCCACTGTCCACGGCCTGCTTGAGGCGCTTATAGGGAGCGAAGAAGATGTGCAGGAACAGCAGCATCATCAGCAGGCCGAGCCCGTGCATCATGTGGATGTGCCAGTTGACGCTGCCCATGCCGCCGTAGGCGTGGATCAGGCCGTAACCGGTGACCAGCAGGATGCCCACCGCGGCCCAGACCCAGCGGAAGAACAGCGACAGGGCGTGGCACCACAGCAGCGGGCGCTGGGAGGGATCCACCACCCGCACCACGGCCGGGCGCATGGCCATATAGGCGAAGAACATGCCACCCACCCAGATCACGGCGGCGAGGGCATGCAGAGAGAGAGACAGTCCGGTCATTGCGCGGTCTCCATTGAGTTCTTGTGGGTGTTTTCGGCGGTCTGGGTCTCGCGGGCCCTGAGGGCCTGGACCTGTCTGCGTTCATAGCGTTTGGCGGCACCGGCAATGGCGCCGCTGTTGCCCGTCCGGATCCAGCGCCGCACGCGCCCGGCGTCGCCCAGCGGGGTGTGTTTCCCAAAGGAATTCAGGAACACCATGCCCACCGGGCGGTCATCCACCCGGGTCACCATCATCAGGCAGCGCCCGGCGTCGTTCAGGTAACCGGTCTTGGTCAGGCGCACCGGCCAGCCCCGGCGGTGCACCAGAACGTTGGTGTTGCCGTAGCGCAGCTGGTAGCGCGGGCTGCGGAAATGCACGGTATGGTAACGCGTGGTCGACAGCTCGCGCAGGGTCTCATTTTTCCAGGCCGCACGCATCAGTCGTGTCAGGTCCGCGGCCGTGGACTGGTTCTTCGACGACAGCCCGGCCGGGTCCACGAACCGGCTGTTGTTCATGCCGAGCAGAGTGGCTTTGCGATTCATTGCCTCGATGAAGGCATCGTAGCCGCCGGGGTGATGGCGCGCCAGCTGATGGGCCGCCAGGTTTTCGGAAGACATCAGCGCGATGCGCAACAGATCCCGGCGCGTGGCTTCGGAATTGATGCGGATGCGGGAGTAGGCGTTGACCGGGGCCGGGCGGTCCCGCTCCAGGATGGTGAGGTATTCATCCAGTGGCTCGTCGGATTCCAGGACCACCAGCGCGGTCATCACCTTGGTGATCGAGGCGATGGGAACCGGGGTCTGGGCGTGTTTGCCATGGATCTGGGAGCCGGTTTCAAGGTCAACCACGGCTGAGTGAACGGAGGCGAGTTCCAGGTTCCGGGTGTCGAGTCCTTCGGTCAGCGGTGATGCACCCGATCCTGCCGGAAGCAGGATGAGCAGGCAGAACAGCCCCATCAGCCAGTGTCTTACCATCGGATCCCCTCCTCGTGAAAGACGTCATTGTTCCACACTGGGCGTCCGCGTGGAACCGGGTTCACTGTACCGTAACCACCTTGCTGGCGCGGCGGTAACGGATCTTCCAGCCCTTCCAGCTGGGCAGTTCCCAGCGCTTCGGGGGCGTTTTCCGTGGGCCGTGGCGGTAGTCCAGGGTGATGCGCCGGGCGGTGGGTTCATAGGTTACATCCATGACCAGATCCCCGAGCGAAATCCGGCGGGGGTAACGCCGGTCGAAGGTTTCGCGTTCCCATTCCGGAATTCCCTCAAAGGCGAGGTCCCCGGGCTCAAGCAGGCTCTCATCCCCGGGCTCCTCCACGCCCAGCGCCTGCAGACGCTGACAGAGCCACTGCTGGGCGGATTCCGGAACCTCGCCTTCCCCATGACCCAGCGCCACGTACAGTGCCCACTGCTGGATATCCGCCTGGACCCTGTCGCCAACAGGGGTGAGCAGCTGGCCCTGGAGGATCAGTTCGGCGAGGGCGTTGCGCAGCTCCGAGCCAGCGGGGGTCGTATCCTCCGAGCTGACCACCCGGTTGGCGTAAAGGCGTTCGCGGCGAACCCGGGGCTCGCCATCCTCGAGGCGCATCTCCCCGAAGCGGACCTCGCCCAGGTCCAGCTCGTCCAGAATGGCCAGTGGCACCGGGGCCAGACAGGTGGCGATGGTGATCGTCTGGCGGTGGCCGCGCTTGCCGGGGGTGCTGTGCTCGTCCAGCACCAGTGCGGCCTCGGCGTCTTCCGGCAGCCTGGAGGCCTCATCCGGGAGAACCTCGCGGGCGTCGTTGCCCATGGCCTGGCGGCGCTTCTCGCGGCGGACAAAAACCAGCTCCGGAGCCGCACGGGCAATGGCCCGGCGCAGGTGGTCCGGGTTGCTGACCGGATCATCGGGGATGCCCGGAAGGGCCAGGGCGTCCCGGATGCGCCCGGCAAGCTGGCGGGCTTCCTGGCGGGCCTGGTTGTTCACGCTCAGTGGCGCCGGTGGGCGGTTCCGCAACAGAGCGATCAGTGTGGTGGCGTCGCAGGGGTCGGGCAGCCAGTCGCCCAGGGCGCGGCGCTGGTCTTCCCTGTCCGGGAAGCGGAACAGGCGTGGGCGGGTGCTCAGTGCGGCCGTGACATCCGCCATGGCGCCCTGGGTGTCGGCATCCGGCATGGCCGAGATCAGGTGCGCGAAGAAACTGTCGATGGGGAGCTGGAACAGGCGCTGACCGTAGTCGGTCGCAACGCCGTCTTCATCCACGGCACCCATGCGCTGGAGCTGCTCGAGCGCCTTGCTGTGGGCTTTCTGCGGCAGTGGGTCAGGGAAGCTCAGGCAGTGAGCGGGGGCGTTGGCGCAGCCGGCGGCCAGCACCAGCTCGGTCAGCTCCTCACGCTGGATTTCCGGTGCGGTGGTGGCCTCCAGCGGTGCGCCGCGGCCCCAGAGGCGGATGGCCGTACCTGCTTCGGTGCGTCCAGCCCGGCCACTGCGCTGGTCCGCTGAGGCCTGGCTGATGGCGGCCAGGCTGAGCACAGTGCGGCCGTTGCGCTGGTGGGTGCGCCTCTCCAGGCCGGAGTCCACCACGGCGGTCACGCCGGGGATGGTCAGGGAGGTTTCGGCCACGTTGGTGGCCAGGATCACGCGCTGGCCACCGTCCTCGGCCAGTGCCGCTTTCTGGGACTCGGCGTCCACAGTGGCGTGCAGAGTGAGTACCGGGACGCCGGGATCGCCCAGGGCCTGCTCCGTATCACGGATCTCGCCCCGGCCCGGAAGGAACGCCAGCACTGGCCCGTGGGTCTCACTGAGCGCCCGCTTGATGGCCCGGGCCATCCGATCCGCCAGATGTCGGCTTTCGGGCATCTGGCGTTCATCCTTTGCCTCATGCTGGAGGGTCACCGGGAACCGCCGCCCTTCCGCCTCGATCAATGGCGCCTGTAGATGGCGGGCTACGGCCTCCGCCGCGAAGGTCGCTGACGTGACAACGAGATGATGCTCGCCCTGGTGTTGAAGCAGAGCAAGCAGCAGGTCGGTGTCCCAGCGCCGTTCGTGGAATTCGTCCAGTACAACGGTCCGGAATCGCCGCAGTCCGCCTTCGCCCAGCCATCGCAGCGCCATGCCGGGGGTGGCGAAAACCAGTGGCGTGTCGCTGTTGCAGCGCACATCAAACCGAACGGCGTAGCCAATGCCCTCACCGAGGGCCGTCCCCTGTTGCCGGGCGAGGAAGCCAGCCAGTGCGGTGCAGGCTACCCGCCGGGGTTCGATCACCAGGGTGGCTCCCTGTTCGCAGGCCCACACGGGCAGGCGGGTGGACTTGCCGGAGCCGGTGTCCGCGGTCACAACGGCGTGGCCCTGCTGCAGGGCCTCCATGAAGCGTGTACGGTGGGAGTCAATGGGTAGTGGATGCATTCGGTTGCAGTCGAGCGCTGTATGCAGGTTCAATGGGCTAGGTAGTAATGCGACTCCCATTCTAACAGTGGCTGGCCTAATGTGGCGGCAAAAGGGGGGCGCCTGGAGTGCACGGAGCTGAACATGAACCCGAAAGGCAGTATGACGGCGCCCCAGAGGCGCTGGTGACGACACTCGACGCGGCCATCAGCCGCCTTGCTGAGGTCAATGCCGTTGAAGGCGTCTCGCCGGTTTTCGAGGTGATTGAGGCCGCACAGCCCCTGATGGTCAGTCCCGGAGGCCTGGAGACGCTCTACGAGCGCGTGCCCGCCATTGAGAGCGCGGGGTTTTTTGGCGGCAGTGATTGGGACTATCCCCAGACGCTGGTGCCCTCACTGGCCGTGCGCACGGTGCGTTACGGCGAACCCACCGCAACGCTGGTGGAGAGTCTGAGCCAGATTCGGCTTCTGGCGGTAGCGAAAGGCGATTACATCCATCCGTCGATTTCGGCGGAACACGCCCACCACTTTCTCGCTCAGGTCCTGGCCATGAATCTGGATCTGGTGGTCAGCGATCTGCAGGAAAGCGACCGGCTGCGGCCCAATGAGCTGGGTTACGCGGTTCAGAATCTCTATCACTACCTGCTCCGGCACCTGGGCTACGAGAATCTTCTGGAACATCTGGTGGCTGAAGTCTGGCGGATTCTGGAACAGCGCCCGGTCCAGGTGGAGGGCGTCAAACAGATGGTGACGCAGATCGCGGTTTGCGTGCAGAAACCGGATGCACTGGGCAGTGAGGTTGGCGACGACGCGCTGCAGCTGATCAACGCCGTGTTCAGCCCCACCGAAGCGTGCCGTGAAGATCCCGGTTTCGAGGTCTATTCGGAACGGCTGGCGGACATGGACGACGCCGCCCTGTTGCAGGAGGCCATCGCCTTTGCCCAGGCCATGCACAGCACTGGGCTGGTTTCGGCCTACATGCCGGTGTTCATACGCTACCTGCGAGGCCGCTGGAACGCCCTGATTCCGACAGCTTTGGGCCTGAGTTACACGGGTGCCGACGCGTTTCACTGCTACCCGGCATTGATCCACACCCTGATTGATGAGGCTGTGTTTCCCGAGACCAGCCAGTGTGCCTATGGCCTGGCCATGATGCTTGAGCGGGGTATTCTCTATGCGCCTCCGGTAGCCCCCTCCCTGTGGCGCCAGATACGGCTGTCCCTCTGTGACACGGCCGCCCGGAAGATGGTGGCGGTTTTTGGCAGCGCCCGCTCACCGGCGTGTTTTCTGCTTGCCGACGTGCTCAATGTGCTTGGACGTCCGCTGGGCGTAGGGCAGGGGAACTATCCCACCTGCCAGTCGACCCGCGCCCTGTCCATGTGGGCGTACAGCATGCCGGAGGAACTGCTTCGGATCCTGGCCTGGGCGGCTCGCGACGACGAGGTGGTGATGCGCTTTGAAGGCAACAGTGTTTCGTCGCGGGAGCTGGGCGCCGGCCTGGCCGCCGAGCCCCCGGTGGATGTGGATGCCGTGTCGCTTCTGACCGTGCCCCACCTGGATCGCATCTACTTCGAGATGGGGCGTCGCAGCGCCGGGCGCGGAGAGGACCCGCATAAATGGGTCAACGCCGAATTCCACGGTGATCGTGTGGGTCACGGGTTCCGTATAGCGGTGGATGTGTTCACCGGCGGCCTGAAGGACTTTGAAGGGTTTATCCGCGACTTTTACGCGGCTTACCACCCCTTCTACAACGGCAATATTCCGGTCATCAATCCACAACCTGCCGGTATTGCGGTCACCGACAGTGCCACGCGCTTTCTCGGCTGGCACGCGATCACCATCCAGCGGCTTGCGCTGGATACAGATAAGACCATGCGCGTCTATTTTTTCAACCCGAATAACGACAGCGGGCAGAACTGGGGCCAGGCTATTGTGACCTCGACCCAGGGCCACGGCGAGCTCTATGGTGAAGCCTCGCTGCCGGTGGCCGAGTTCGCGTCACGACTGTACGTGTTTCACTACGACCCTCTTGAGAAGGGCGAACCGAACGATATTCCAACCGATGAAGTCAATCGGGCCATGCAATTGGCCCAAACGAGTTGGGCCCAAGGGCGTTAGCTGACCCCATAAGCCTGCTTGTCGAATGCTGGCGCTGCCAATCCTGGCGTCAGCTTCTTGCGCAAAGCAAAAGGAGAATAATGTATGCCAAGCGAATCACAAGTTCCAACAACAACCCGGGATGTTTCCGGCTGGACTGATCCGACACTGGACTCGGTACGCGGAACGGAAACACCCAAAGACCCGAATAAGGGCTACATCGCACTGCTGGGCTGGAGCGTCAACGCCATTAAAGCCGCCCAGAAGTTTGATCGGCGCTACATCGTGGTCGCCCCCGAGTGGGCCGCTGATTTCTGCGAAGCCAACAAGATTCCATTCATTTCCTGGGATTTTGAGCGCCTGAATGATCGTTCGCTGGAAATTGCCGAGCGGCTGAAAGAAGAAGGGGTTGATGTCGCCATCCCCCTGTTTGAGGAAACCGTTGAGTGGTCGGGTGCGATCAACTCAGTGCTCATGGACAACCCGCGCATGTACGGTCAGTCCATCCTGTTCCGGGACAAGGCCCTGATGAAGCGCCGCGCCCAGCTGGGTGGTATACGCGTGGGGATTTTCGAGGAAGCCCACGAAAAGGACGACATCGTCCGCTTTATGAAGCGCGTTAACCAGACGCTGCTCAAGCTTGACGGTGACCCGGATGACCCGATTCACGTCAAAGCCTTCGACAAGGCCGGCTGCCTCGGGCACCGCATGATCCGCACGCTTGAAGAGATCGAGCACATACCGGACGAAGAGTATCCGCTGCTCATGGAAAGCCACCTGGATGGCTGGGAGTTCGCGGTCGAGGCCTGGATCCACGATGGTAAGATCCAGTTCCTCAACATCTCTGAGTACGTGACGCTGGGGTATTCGGTCTTTGTGCCCGCCACCAAGGAGCTGGAAAGCTGGCGCAACGCGATCACCAAGCAGATCGAGAAGCTGATCAAGACCTTCGATATCCAGTTCGGCCTGATCCACCCGGAGTACTTTGTGACCGCCGATGGCGAAATGTACTTTGGTGAGATCGCCTATCGTCCACCCGGGTTCAAGGCGTTCGAACTGATTGAGCGGGCTTACGGGTTCAGCGCCTATCAGGCGTCCATGCTGGTGTTCGATCCCAAGAGCACCAGGGAAGAGGTGGAAAACTTCTTCCCGAAAGAAGTGGAAGGTGCCAGGGGCTACGCCGGGTGCTTTGGTGTTTACCCGCGCCATCGTGTCGTCAGCAGGCTGGAAATGCCCAAAGAGACCACGGAACATCCGTACTTCGAGTCTCACGAACTGGTCGAACCAAAAGAGGAAACGGTACCGGACCGGTCAGCCTTCGGCACACACTGGGGGCTGGTCTTCTTCTTCGGGGACGACCCCATCACGATGCGGGATCTGCTCAAGGCGCAGGAAGACCTGCACTTCTACGTCTAGAACAGCCCCATCTGCTCACCGCCTGGGCGCCGGAACAATCCGGTGTCCAGCGGTTCCTCTTCGTGCACGTTCAACCCCACCGCACGGCACTGACGCTCGAACCGCTGCCGATAGAGTCCTGCCAGAACGCCCGTGCCCGTCATCCGTTGTCCCCACTCACTGCTGTTGGTATTGCCACCCCTGAGATCGCGGATACGGTTCATGACGTGTGTTGCCCGGTCCGGGTAATGACGCTGCAGCCAGTCCTCGAACAGCGGCGTCACCTCGTAGGGTAGGCGCAGCAGCACCCAGCTGGCGCGCTGTGCGCCGTTTTCCGCCGCTGCGGTGAGCATGGATTCCATTTCGTGGTCATTGATGAACGGGATGATGGGGGCGGTCAGAACCCCGGTGGGGATACCAGCAGCACTGAGTTCACGCAGCACCCGTAACCGCGTGGCCGCTGCTGTGGCCCTGGGCTCCAGCTGGCCCTTGAGTCGGTTGTCGAGGGTCGTCAGCGAGATCCGCACGGAGCACAGCCCCATTGCCGCCATCTCCGACAGCAGGTCTGTGTCCCGCAGGATCAGTCCGCTCTTGGTAATGATGGACACCGGATGACGGTATTCGAGCAGTATCTCCAGCAGTTGGCGGGTGATCCGGTGATTCTTCTCTGCTGGCTGGTAGGCGTCCGTGTTGACGCCCAGAGCAATCGGCGTGGGCTTATAGCGGGGGTGGTCCAGAGCCGCTTTAAGCTTGTCAGGCGCGTTGGTTTTGACCTGGATCCGGGTCTCAAAGTCCAGCCCCGGTGACAGATCCTGGTAGGCGTGGGAAGGCCTGGCAAAGCAGTAAATACACCCGTGCTCGCAGCCCTGGTAAGGGTTCACGGACTGGCTGAAGGGTACATCCGGCGATTCATTCCGGCTGATGATCGAGCGCGCTGCCACCGGTTGGATGGTGGTAGGGGGCGCTCCCTCTGCTTCGGGAGACGATCCCTCATCGGCCCATGGCTCGCTGACGCGGGCCTCGAACCGATGCGGGATATTGGTCTGGCTGGCCCGTCCCTTCATCCTCAAAACTGTATAAATAGACAGTTTTGAGGTCAAGAAAACGGTGTGGTTGGGACTTCCGAGCGATTTATAAAGCCTAATAGTTCTATCGTTAGACTCACATAGCATATTAAAAAGTTTCCCCCTATGATTCGCGTACTGGAGACAGCGACAGCCGGCGTCGACTCTCCAGAAACCATCAGTAATCACAGTGCACAGGGGAAACACCATGACACTTCGACTTGGCGATACAGCGCCGGATTTCACGGCAGAGAGTACAAAGGGAACCATCCACTTCCATGACTGGATTGGCGATTCCTGGGCCTTCCTCTTCAGCCACCCTGCGGATTTCACGCCGGTATGTACCACTGAAATGGGGCGGACCGCGCAGCTGGCCAATCAGTTCGAGCGCCGGGGCGTGAAACCCATCGGGCTTTCCACTGATACCGCGGAAGAGCACCTGAAGTGGATCGAGGACGTTAATGACACGCAGAGCACCACGCTTGATTTTCCGATCCTGGCGGATGCGGATTTCAATATCGCGCGGCTCTACGACATGATCCATCCGGGCGAGAGTGAGACGGCCGCGGTGCGCAGTGTTTTTATCATCGATCCGGACAAGCGGATCCGTCTGACGATGACCTATCCGATGACCGTGGGTCGCAATTTCGATGAGATTCTGCGTGCCATCGATGCGCTGCAGACCAGCGATAACCGCACCTGCGCGCTTCCCGCTGACTGGAATCAGGGTGATGACGTGATCATCCCGCCGTCGATTCCAAACGAGCGCGCCAGTGAGCTCTTCCCGAACGGGTGGGAGGAGCTGCGGCCCTATCTGCGTATGGCGAAACTCTGAGGGCGGTAGGCCATCCCTGGTGCTGCGATAGCGTCCGGGGATGGTCCCGATAATCACGCCCCATTGCTTTATATGTCGTTTGGTATTAACGTTATAACCAAATAGATCATCATTCATTGAAGCTCATTAATGCCTTTGGAGGCCGATATGAAAACGTTCGAGCGTTCCAGCAGCACAGGCGCCGGCAAGCCGGATGTGGCCGGGTTCTACGACCCGCGGACTTTCAGCATTCAGTACGTGGTTTCCGATCCCGCAACCAGCCAGTGCGCGATCATTGATCCGGTGCTCGATTACGACGAGAAATCGGGCGCGACGGGGACCCATCACGCGGATGAGATCCTGGAATACGTGGCGGACCAGGGTCTGACGGTTGAATGGATTCTGGATACCCATCCGCACGCCGACCATTTCTCCGCCGCTCAGTACCTGAAGGGCAAAACCGGCGCGCCAACGGCGATTGGCAGCGAGGTAACCGCCGTGCAGGCGCTGTGGAAAGACATCTACAACTTCCCGGACCTGGCGACTGATGGCAGTCAGTGGGACCGCCTGTTCAGTGAAGGTGACCGTTTCACCGTGGGTGAGATGGAAGCGGAGGTGATGTTCTCGCCAGGCCATACGCTGGCATCCATCACCTATGTGATCGGCGATGCCGCCTTTGTTCACGACACCCTGTTCCAGCCTGACTTTGGTACAGCGCGGGCGGATTTCCCTGGCGGCAGCGCCGAACAGCTCTGGGAGTCCATCCAGGCCATCCTGGCACTGCCGGAAGAGACAAGGGTCTTCACGGGCCATGATTACATGCCTGATGGCCGTGAACCTGAGTGGGAAAGCACGGTGGGCGAGCAGCGTCGCAGCAACAAGCACCTGGTGGATCAGAATCGGGAAGCCTATGTGGCCATGCGCAACGAGCGCGATAGCCAGCTGCCAATGCCGAAGCTGATCCTGCACGCGCTTCAGGTCAATACCCGCGGTGGTCGTCTCCCGGAGCCGGAAGACAATGGTCGGCGCTACATCAAGATTCCCCTGGACACCCTCTCTGGCGCGGCCTGGGGTAATTGAACGGAGGTTGCAGCAATGACGATCCAACAGGTTGAGGATGGTGTCGGACTTTCCGGCGCCATGACTGCTGAAGACCTGGAGAATGCGCAACAGCAGGGGTTTCAGGCGCTGATCTGCAACCGGCGGCCTGCTGAGTCTGCCGATCATGATGAGCAGGCCCTTGCGCAGAAAGCGCAGAGTCTGGGGCTTTCGTGGACCTGCATCCCGGTGGCCACCGGTGAGTACTCGGATGCCGACGTGGCCGCCTTTCACGAGGCACTTGAAACCCTGCCGCGCCCGCTTCTCATTTTCTGTCGCAGTGGGCGGCGTTCCATCCATCTCTGGGCACTTGCCCGAATCCGCCATGACGGCGAGCAGCCCGAGACGGTACTGGAGCGCATGCGGGCTCTGGGGCATGACCCCGAGACCCTGCGTCCACTGCTGGAGCCGGCCGGGGGTAGCCCCGATCCGGAATGACGTGAACCAACTGGAGACATCCCATGAGTGATCACACCGCAACGCCGGCGCCTACAACGACCCACCAGATCGTGATCATCGGTGGCGGGGCAGCGGGAATCTCCGTTGCCGCCAGTCTGCTCAAGCGCCAGCGCAGTCTGGATATCGCCATTGTTGAACCTTCGGAGGTACACAGCTACCAGCCGGGATGGACGATGGTCGGAGGAGGCGTCTTCTCTCCCGAGTCCACTCGTAGGCCGATGGCGAGCGTGATGCCGCGGGATGTCAGCTGGTACCGCACCAGCGCCAGCCGCGTTGAGCCGCAGCATCGTCAGGTGACGCTGGGAGATGGTCGTGTCCTCGGTTGGCGGCGGCTGATTGTCGCGCCCGGGCTGGATCTGGACTGGGATGCGATCGAGGGGCTCAGTGGCACGCTTGGCTGCAATGGGGTCACCTCCAACTACCGCTATGACCTGGCGCCCTACACCTGGTCACTGGTGCAGTCGCTGAAAAAGGGGACGGCCCTGTTCTCACAGCCTCCGATGCCGATCAAGTGCGCCGGTGCACCGCAGAAGGCCATGTACCTGTCCTGCCATTACTGGCAGCGCCAGGGTCGGTTGGGTGACATTGATGTGCACTTCTGCAACGCCGGCGATAAGCTGTTTGGCGTTCAGGATTATGTTCCCGCGCTGGAGCGCTATGTGGAGCGCTACGGCATCCATACCCAGTTCCAGAATCGCCTTGTGGCCGTAGATGGTCCGTCCCGGACCGCGCAATTCGCGGTGGCTGGCGATGATGGAGAGCACATGGTGGAGCGGCGTTTTGACATGCTGCACACCGTGCCGCCCCAGAAAGCGCCCCGATTCATCGCCGAGTCGGGCCTGGGCAATGACGGGGGATGGCTGGATCTTGATTCGGAGACCCTCCAGCATCGCCACTACCCGGCCATCTTCGGTCTGGGAGATGCCAGCGGCACGCCCAACGCCAAGACAGCCGCGGCGGTGCGCAAGCAGGCACCGGTTGTCGCCGAGAACCTTCTGGCTACCTTCAGCGGGGATCCACTGCCGGCAGCCTATCTGGGCTATGGGTCCTGTCCGTTGACGGTCGAGCGCGGGCGCATTGTGCTGGCGGAGTTTGGCTATGGCGGTGAGCTTCAGCCGACTTTTCCGAAATGGATCAATGACGGTACGAAACCCACCCGCCTCGCCTGGTGGCTGAAGGCTGGGCAGCTGCCCTGGATTTACTGGCAGTTGTCACTCAAAGGTCACGAGTGGCTGGCACGTCCGGAACGGCGGGACACGACCCCAACCTCACTGGGAGCTGATAAGGCATGAATCTGGAACGATGGCTGCCGCTGGCGGGCTGGCTGCGCGGCTACGGGCGCGATACCTTCCTGCGTGATGCCATAGCAGCTGTAATCGTCACCCTGATGCTGGTGCCTCAGGCACTGGCATACGCCATGCTGGCGGGGCTGCCACCGGAGGTGGGGTTGTACGCCAGTATGCTGCCGCTGGTGCTTTACGCGCTGCTCGGCACATCCGCGACGCTGGCGGTCGGACCGGTGGCGGTGGCTTCACTGATGACTGCCGCGGCGCTTGGCAGCATCGCCGAGGCTGGGACACCGGAGTATGTGGCTGGCGCCCTGGTGCTCGCGGCTCTTTCCGGCCTGATTCTGGTCGGTATGGGGATTCTGCGGCTTGGGTTTCTTGCCAACTTTCTCAGCCACCCGGTGATTTCGGGATTCGTAACCGCCTCTGGAATCCTTATAGCGGCAAGCCAGCTGCGCCATATTTTTGGTGTCGAGGCCTCCGGACATAACCTGGCTCAACTCGTGCCGGCCCTGTGGCAGGGGATGGACAATATCAGCGGTCTGACTCTGTTGATTGGTGGCGGTGCCTGGCTCTATCTGGTGCTGTGCCGGCGTCACCTGCGAACTGGCCTGCAGAAGCTGGGTCTGCCAGGTCAGGCCCCGGATCTGATGGCCAAAGCTGCTCCGGTCTCGGCGGTAATCGTGACGACGCTCCTTGCCTGGGGGTTCAATCTCAAGGCTCAGGGCGTGGAGCTGGTCGGAAAGGTCCCCAGCGGCCTGCCTTCTCTGGCGATGCCGAGTCTCGATGGTGAGCTCTGGTCCACGCTGCTTCCGGCCGCGGTACTGATCAGCCTGGTCGGGTTCGTCGAGTCGGTATCAGTAGCGCAGACCCTGGCAGCCAAACGGCGTCAGCGGATCGATCCGAATCAGGAACTGATCGCCCTGGGTGTTGCCAATATCGGTGCTGGGGTCAGCGGTGGTTCACCCGTTTCGGGAGGCTTCTCCCGCTCGGTAGTGAATTTTGACGCTGGGGCTGTCACGCCTCTGGCCGGTGCCCTCACCGCGCTGGGTATTGCGCTGTCCACGCTGCTGCTAACCACACCACTGGCTTTCCTGCCCAAGGCAACGCTGGCGGCGACCATTATCGTCGCGGTAGGTACCCTGATCGATCTGCCTGCCATCCGCCGCACATGGGCCTATTCCCGAGTGGATGGCGTAGCGATGGTGGCGACGCTGGCGCTGACACTGTTCCACGGTGTCGAGAGCGGCATTCTGACCGGTGTGGCGCTCTCGCTGGGGCTGCATCTGTACCGCACGAGCCAACCCCATAGTGCCGTGGTGGGGCGCGTTCCCGGAACCGAGCATTTTCGCAACGTTGAGCGCCATAATGTGGAGACGGACCGCCATCTGGCGCTGCTGCGGGTCGATGAGAGCCTGTATTTCGCCAATGCCCGCTACCTTGAGGACACTGTTCTGGAACTGGTTGCCCGGCGCCCGGAACTGCGTGACCTGGTGTTGACCTGCCAGGCAGTCAACATCATTGACGCCTCCGCGCTGGAGAGCCTGGAGGCGATCAACAGCCGGCTCAGCGATGCCGGCGTGCGCCTGCATCTGGCGGAAGTCAAGGGGCCGGTCATGGACAGGCTCAAGAACTCCGATCTCCCCCATGAGCTCAGCGGACGCATTTTCCTGAGCACCTATGAGGCATGGCAGGCCCTTGGGGGTGATGGCGGAGCTGGAAAGTCTGTTTGACCTTTGTTTCCTGGCTGCACGATCGCCAACATTGAAATCGATAACCACTGTGATCCCGTCCTTGCGGAGGCTTTATGGATCTCGATCCCGTTCTTCTGTCACGCATACAGTTTGCTTTCGTGGTGTCATTCCACGCCATATTCCCGGTGTTCACGATCGGGTTGGCTTCGTTCATCGCATTTCTTGAGACATGTGCCTACGCATCGGGCAATCCGCTGTACACGCGCCTGTCAAAGTTCTGGATCAAGGTCTTCGCCGTGGTCTTCGGTATGGGGGTGGTCTCGGGGATTGTCATGTCGTTCCAGTTCGGGACGAACTGGAGCAACTTCTCCCAGGCTACGGCCAACTTTCTCGGACCCGTTCTGAGTTATGAGGTGGTGACGGCATTTTTCCTTGAGGCTGCGTTCCTCGGGATCCTTCTTTTCGGGCGTGACCGGGTGCCGGCCGGTATCTATCTGTTTGCCTCGTTCATGGTGGCCATCGGCACCTTCATCTCATCATTCTGGATTCTTTCCGCGAACAGTTGGATGCATACCCCGGCGGGAACCGTGATGGAAAACGGCATGCACCAGGTCGTTTCCTGGAGTGAGGCAATATTCAATCCGTCATTCTGGTACCGGTTTACCCATATGGGGCTGGCGTCATTCCTGACGGGCGGGTTTGTGGTGGCGTCCCTCAGTGCCTGGTTCCTCCTGAAAGGGCGCGAGGTTGAAGCCAACCGGCGTGCATTGTCCATGTGTCTCTGGCTTCTTCTGGTGATCGCGCCCGCTCAGCTGTGGGTCGGAGACCTTCATGGTCTCAACACCCTCAAGCACCAGCCCACCAAGGTGGCGGCGATGGAAGGCAACTGGGAGACCTCGTCCAACGTCCCGCTGCTTCTGTTCGCCTGGCCGGACCAGCAGGCACAGACCAACCACTGGGAGGTCGGAATCCCCGGCCTCGCGAGCCTGATCCTGAAGCACGACACTGACGGCGTTGTCCCCGGTGTTTCTGCGGTGCC
The DNA here is from genome assembly GCF_008709855.1 of Halospina sp. K52047b. Classification (NCBI taxonomy): domain Bacteria; kingdom Pseudomonadati; phylum Pseudomonadota; class Gammaproteobacteria; genus Halospina; species Halospina sp. K52047b. Next base: position 50,836 of record NZ_VYJH01000009.1, read on the forward strand.
TAGAGAGGAGCAGCCGCCGGTCGCGATCGTCTTCTGGTCGTTCCGTGTCATGGTTGGTCTTGGCATGCTGATGATCGCGTTCGCAATCGCTGGTCTCCTGTTGCGTCCCGGAGGCCGCTACTGGCGCAGTCGCTGGTTCCTCAAAGGGCTTGTTCCGATGGGCGTAGCACCCTTTGTGGCTGTGCTCGCGGGCTGGTTTGTCACCGAAATCGGCCGCGCACCCTGGTTGGTTTATGGTCAGATGACACAGGCAGAGGGGGTAACGCCCTCCCTGACCGGTGGCATGGCACTGTTCACGCTTATCGGTTACATCGTTGTCTACGCCCTGGTCTTCACCTCCGGGCTCTACTACCTCGGACGGCTGTTTGAAAGCGGTGTCGAGGATGCCGGTCACGACAGCGATCTTGATCAAGAAGAAGTGGAACGGGCGAAACGACCGTTTTCCGCTGCCCATGTGCCGCTTGAACACGAAGGAGGGCGCGCCTGATGGAACCGTTTGACCTGACACTGATCTGGGCCGGAATCATCGCGTTTGGCGTGATCATGTATGTCCTGATGGATGGCTTTGACCTTGGGGTTGGCATCCTGTTTCCGCTGGCACCGGATGAAGAGTCCCGTGACCTGATGATGAACTCGGTTGCGCCGGTATGGGACGGCAACGAAACCTGGCTGGTGCTGGGAGGGGCCGGTCTTCTGGCGGCGTTCCCGATGGTCTACTCGATCATGCTGCCGGCGCTTTACCTGGGCGTTTTCCTGATGCTGTCAGGGCTTATCTTCCGGGGCATTGCCTTTGAGTTCCGGTTCAAGGCCAACCGCTCGCGTTATCTGTGGAATATTGCCTTCGCGGGCGGCTCAACTCTGGCGGCCTTTGCCCAGGGCATGGTGGTTGGCAAGTACATTGAAGGGATCAATACGGCCAACGGTGTCTACGTCGGTGGGCCTCTGGACTTCGTTACACCCTTTACCTTGCTGACAGGTCTGGGCCTGGTAGCCGGATGCGCGCTGCTCGGCAGCACCTGGACCATTATGAAGACCGAAGGCACGACGCAGGCCTGGGCCCGGCGTATGGCCCGGCCTCTGCTTATGATCGTGCTGGCCGTGTTTGGCGTTATCAGCCTCTGGACTCCGTTCGTGGATGAAGCTGTCTATGAACGCTGGTTCTCAAACCTGCACCTGATCTGGGTGCTTCCGGCGCTGGCACTGTTCTTCGCCTGGCGGATCTGGCACGGGGTTACGCACAAGCGCGAGGGCTCGCCGTTTGTCGCGACCATGGGATTATTCGTCTTCACCTATCTCGGGCTTCTGGTCAGCAAGTGGCCTTATGTTGTCCCCCCTGAAATCACGCTCTATGACGCGGCATCAGCCTGGGAGTCACAGCTGTTCCTGCTTCTGGGACTGCTGTTCGTGATTCCGATTGTGCTCACCTACACCGCATGGACGTACTGGGTTTTCCGGGGCAAGGTGAGGGCCGGTGACGGCTACCACTGATCCACGCGCCGGCGCGCGATGGCTGAGCCAATGGGCGCGGGATGCCAGAGGGTATCTTGCGCTGGGGGTCATCGCGGGCGTTGTACAGGCGCTGGCCATGGTGGTTCAGCTCGGTTTGATGGCCTGGTTCGTGGATCGTCTTATCGTCCACGACCAGCCGGTAACCCTTGTCGCCACTGGTGCCGCACTGGCGCTGGCAGTGGTCGTGCGCAGCATTGGGCAGTGGGGTCAGGAGATGGCCGGTCTGCAGGCCAGTCACCGGGTGCGGCGTCAGGTGCGCCGGGCACTTCTGAATGCCTGGGCCAGTGCGGGGCCAGTTGGCCTCAGTAGCTGCGATTCCGGCAGGCTGTCCAGTGAGTGGACTGAGCAGGTTGACTCGCTCGATGGCTACTACGCCCGCTTCCTTCCCCAGATGATCCTGGCGGTTATCGTTCCCCTCATTATTCTCAGCGTGGTCGCGGTTCAGGACTGGTTGGCGGCGCTGTTCCTGCTGGCGGCAGCGCCGCTGATCCCACTGTTCATGGCCTTGATCGGGATGGGTGCGGAGCGTGTGAACCAGCGCCACTACGAATCCCTTGCGCGTCTCTCCGGTCACTTCCTGGATCGTATCCGTGGCATGACGACCCTGCAGCTATTCGGTCGCAGCGCGGATGCGGTGGAGGATGTTGCGGCTGCGACTGATCATTACCGGCGATTGAACATGGCGACCTTACGGGTCGCTTTCCTTTCCTCCGCGGTCCTGGAGTTTTTTGCGTCCGTGGCAATTGCCGCGGTTGCGATCTATGTCGGCTTCGCGCTGCTGGGGATGATTTCTTTCGGACCGGCAGACGAAATGAGCCTGTTCAGCGGGCTCTTTGTGCTTCTCCTGGCTCCAGAGTTCTTTCAGCCGCTCAGGCTGCTGTCACAGTACTACCACGACAGGGCCGCCGCATTGGGGGCAGCGGCTCACCTGAGTGCGAGATTGGTTGCCAGCGACAGTCTGGTCCCGCAGGCGGCGCAAGCACAACGCCAGGAGCCTGACAGCTCAGGCATCCGGGTGTCTGGACTGGGCGTGCGCTATCCGAATGGGCGTGAGGTGCTGAGTGATCTGGATTTCGAGCTTCCATCCGGGCAGGCGCTTATTGTGACGGGGCCCTCAGGCTGCGGGAAGTCCACGCTGCTGGCGGTTCTGGCGGGATTCATGGCGCCCTCACAGGGAGAGGCCAGAATCCGCGGGCAATCGCCGGGATCGATGCCGGTGGGCTGGATGGGGCAGAGGCCCTGGCTGGTGCCCGGGAGCTGGCGTCAGAACCTGAGGCTGACCGCGCCAGAGGCGAGCGAAGGGGCGATGCAGGAGGCGATCGACCGGGTAGGGCTCAGGTCTGTCCTGGATGGGCTTCCTGAGGGGCTTTCAACCCGGATCGGCGAGGGGGGGCTGGGGCTTTCAGGCGGTCAGGCGCGGCGTCTGGCTCTGGCTCGTCTTTTCCTCACCTCGTCCACCGTGATGCTGCTGGATGAGCCGACAGCTGGGCTCGATGAGGCAACCGAGGCTGAGGTGATTGAAGGGGTGAGAGGGATCATAGGGGGGCGGCGCCTTTGTGTGATTGCCTCCCATCAGCCGGCGCTGCGCGCGCTGGGAGACCAGCATCTGGCATTGGGGAGCACTCATCATGCGTGAACTCCGACCCTGGCTGCGCCTGCTCCAGCGTCATCGCCGGCAGTTGGCAGTGGGCCTTGTGTTGATGGCCGCAACGTTGATGGCGGGTCTGGGACTTCTCGCTCTCTCTGGCTGGTTCATTACCGCCACCGCCATTACCGCACTGGCCTGGGCCGCCGGGCTCAATGCCAGCCTGAACCTCTATGCGCCGGGAGGGGGAATCCGGTTCTTTGCGCTGGCGCGCACGGCCAGCCGCTATTTTGAGCGTCTGGTCAATCATGATGTGGTACTCCGGCTGCTGGCGGATATCCGGGTGGAGCTTTTCCGCAAACTGCTCAGGGCCGAGGCATACAGCGCTAAGCGTTTGGGATCGGCGGCCTTTCTGAACAGGCTGGTCAGCGACGTGGACACGCTCGACAATCTCTACCTGCGTCAGATCGCGCCGCCATTGGTAGCGCTTGCAGCAAGCCTGGGGGCAGCCGGGCTGATTGCTGTGTTTGCCCCGGCGCTGTCACTGGTGGTGCTGGCTGTGCTCGTGCCCTGGCTTGGCGTGGTGACGCTGGGCATGGCCTGGTGGACGCGGCGGCATGGTGCAGCGGAAATGGAAGCCGCAGAGCGGCTGCGCAGTCACGCCCTGACCGAACTTGAAGGGATGGCAGAGTTGTCCGCAGCGGGACTGCTGTCACGCGACCAGAATGATCTGCTGGGTGAGGACAACGCCCAGCGATACCGTCAGATGCAGCAGGAGACCTCGGCCATCAGTGGGCAGGCGCTGAATACGCTGGTGATCCACCTGCTGGTGGCGGCCCTGCTGCTGTTCGCGTCCCAGGCCTGGCAGGCGGGCCAGATCTCGGGTGCCGTGATGGTCCTAATTCCTCTGGTTATCATGGCATTGTCTGAAGGGTTCCTGCCGCTGCCCAGGGCGTTCATGCGCTGGGGAGCGACGGAAGCGGCTGCCGAACGCCTCAACACTCAGGACGGTTCCCAGCCAGACTCATCAGGCCAACCGTCGGAGGTTGGTTTGCCTGAAAATCCCACGCTGACCTGGTCCCATATCCGTGTTGCCCGCGGTGCGCCGGTCGTTTTCGAGGATTTCAGTCTCTCGGTCTCACCGGGAGAGCGGCTGGTTATAACGGGAGCGTCAGGCAGTGGTAAGTCCACTTTGGCTTCATTGGCGGCCCGCCTGACAGCACCAGACGATGGGCAGGTGATGGTTAATGGTAATGACGGCGCCCTGTTTTCGCTCAGCGAGTGGCGTGAGCGCATCAGCTTGCTGACCCAGGATGCTCATCTTTTCAATGAATCGGTAGCCGCTAACCTCCGGGTGGGAGATGCCGATGCGAGTGAAAGCCGGCTTTGGCGGGTTCTTGAAGCGGTAGACCTGGCGCCGCTGGTGGCGTCACTGGATCGTGGTCTTGAGACGCCTGTTGGTGAAGGGGGAGGGCAGCTCTCCGGCGGTGAGGGGCGACGTCTTGCGCTGGCGCGCGTGCTGCTGCGGTCGGCGCCGATCGTCATTCTTGATGAGCCTTTCACGGGGCTTGATGAGGCGACAGCGAAGCGGGTCTGGAAAGGCATTCAGCCCTGGCTCAGCGGTTGCAGCGTTGTGCTTATGCTGCACGACTCATTGCCCTTTATTGAGGCGGACAGGGTCATTTCGCTGGCGGCGGCCCCCTCAGGGTAACCGCCGCAACGGGGACAGGGACGGTCAGACGGCGGAAAAGTCCGGCGCTGTGTCGCCAAGTCGAAGTGTCCTATATCGCTTTCTACTCTGATCTCTCGGTTACTATCTGGGCGGTTGGCCACTGGCTATGAATCAGAAGCGATTGATGGGGACCTTGAGGTACACCTGACCATTGTCCTCAGCGGGCGGCATCTCCCCGGCTCTCATGTTGACCTGGACCGAGGGCAGGATCAGGCGTGGCATGTTCAGCGTGGCGTCACGCTCGGTTCTCATCTTCACGAACTCATCCTCGTTGATGCCTTCGCGGACATGGATGTTGCGTTCACGCTGTTCGGCAACGGTTGTCTCGTGGACAAATTCATCACGACCCGGAGCTTTATAGTCATGGCAGAGGAAGATGCGTGTTTCTGGTGGCAGAGCCAACACCTTCTGGACTGAGTGGTACATGGTATGCGCGTCTCCCCCCGGGAAATCACAGCGCGCGGTACCGGCGTCAGGGGCAAAGAGGGTGTCGCCAACGAAGGCGGCATCGCCAATGACGTATGTCAGGCACGCGGGGGTATGCCCCGGGGTGTGCAGAACGCTCGCCTCGAGATTGCCGATGGTAAAGGTGTCCCCTTCACTGAAAAGCCGGTCGAACTGACTGCCATCACGGGCGAACTCAGTTCCCGCATTGAAGGCTTTTCCAAAAATATCCTGAACTTCCATGATCTTATGGCCGATGCCTGTCTGGCCACCCAGCTGCTCATGCAGGTAGGGGGCGGCAGAGAGGTGGTCAGCATGGACGTGGGTTTCGAGGATCCATTCAACTTCTAGCTGATTGTCTCTGATGAAACGGATGATCTCGTCAGCCGACCGCACGTCCGTGCGTCCCGCCGCGTAGTCAAAATCCAATACCGAATCGATGATGGCGCAGGCCCTGCTGTCAGGGTCCTGAACCACGTAGCTGAATGTGTTTGTGGGTTCGTCGAAAAAGTGTTGTACCTGTGGGCTATTCATAGCGTCGTCACCTCTGCACGGTTGGTCACCTATTTCACAATTAGAACATTCTAATAATTATAACTATAGACTTAATCGAAATATTAAGCCTCTGCCTTTGATAGCTTGGCTCAATGAAAGTCGGATTGAATTCCGCAGCATGAAGGCGCAGCATAGTGTGTTAAGGAATAACAATATTCCTTTAAGGATTACAAATTCGGGAGATTGAGTCATGACAGTCAATATCGGTGCTTTGGATCGCAGCATTCGTGCCATAGTCGGGGTGGTTCTGGTCGCCCTGGTTTTTATCGGACCTGAAAGTGCATGGGGCCTGATCGGTCTGATTCCTCTAGCGACGGCTGCTATGGGCAATTGCCCGGCTTACAGCTTGATCGGGATCAGCACCTGCAAGGCCGGCAACCGCTAAAGGCGCGGGGCGATGTGGGCCCTGTACCGGCATCAAGTCGGCGTTCCGGCAGAAATCGCCCTGGAGGAAGGCAGGGCCGTAGGGCTGGACAGCCTTGAGCCGGGCGTGCGTGAGCGACTTGGCCTGGGTGCTTCTGACTAGCTGATCAGTTCGAACTCCCGGCCCCGGGAGAGGTCGAAGACGATACAAAAGGCAGCTCCTGAGCTGCCTTTTCAGTATAGGCCCTGATGGCTTGCGCCTCGCGTCGGCAGAAATCCGCGACCGCTGGCCTCAGCTGCTCATCGCCCACCCAGTGGAAGGATTCGAACAGCTCCGGCTGGAAGCCGCGCTTGAGCTTGTGCTCGCCCTGGGCGCCGGCGTCGAAGCGGCTCAGCGCCCGTTCGATGCAGAGGTCGATGCCCTGGTAGTAGCAGGCCTCGAAGTGGAGTTGATCGTACTCCTCGAGACAGCCCCAGTACCGGCCGTAGAGGCGCTGCTCATCGTGCAGGAAGAGAGCAGCGGCCACGTAGTGGCCCTGGTGGACAGCCATGACCAGGGTGAGCTGTTCCGGCATGCGGTCCGCCAGGTACTGGAAGAAATCCCGGTTGAGGTAGGGGCGCTGGCCGCGCTTGAGATAGGTGGCCTGGTAGAAGACATGGAAAGCTTCCAGTGCGTTCTCCGGAATGCCGTTGCGGCCGGAGTAGTGGCGGAATTCAATGCCCTGGTCCGCGACCAGGCGCCGTTCGCGCCGGATCTGCTTGCGTTTGCGCGATTTCAGGGTAGCCAGGAACCCCTCGAAGTTCGGGAAGCCCGGGTTGTGCCAGTGGAATTCGCAGCTCAGGCGGCGCAGCCACTGGTCGCGATCCAGGTGGTGCTGTGATTCCGCATCCGGGAACAGCAGGTGCCAGCTGGAGGCCGAGCCGTCGACCATTTCCGCCAGAATCGCCTCCGTGCCGCGGAACCCGGCACTGGTGCCGTCCGCCTCAGGGTGCAGCAGGAGGCGGGGGCCCTCGCAGGGCGTGAAGGGCACCGCGCTGAGCAGCTTGGGGTAGTAATCGCGCCCGTAATGGGCCCAGGCCTCTGCCCAGGCCCAGTCGAACACGTACTCGCCGAATGAGTGGTGCTTGCGGTAGCAGGGAAGGGCCGCCATCAGTTGGCTCTGGTCATCCCGTTCAATCCAGTGGTGGGGCGTCCAGCCGGTTGCTGTTGTGGTGCAGCCCGTGGTTTCCAGCCCGTACAGGAACTCATGGCGCAGAAAGGGGGAATGGGTTCCCTGCAGGCGGTTCCATTCGCTCGGCTCGATAGCAGCGAGGCTGTCGATGAACGCCATGTTGCGCTCCCTATTGGGCCGGTATGGACAGCAGCGCGGAGGCGAGCCCGAAATAGACCAGGATACCGGCGACGTCGGCGATGAACGAAACCACCGGGGCGCTGGCTGTGGCCGGGTCCATGTTCAGCTTGTTGAGCACGAACGGCAGTGACATGCCGATGAGGCTGCCGCTGAGCACCACGATCACCATGGTCAGCGATACCACGTGGGCCAACTCGGCGCCGCCCCGGTAGAGCCCGATAGCCGCGACGGCGGCTGCCATGGTCAGCCCGAGCATCAGCCCCAGGCCGATTTCGCGCAGCAGCATGCGGAACCAGTCGCCGCTGATGACGTCGCCGGTGGCGATGGCGCGCACCATGAGGGTGGCGGACTGGGAGCCGGCGTTACCGGCACTGGCGATCAACAGTGGCAGGAAGAACACCAGCCCCACGTGGGCCTGGATGGTGTCCTCGTAGAGCGAGATGCTTGCCCCTGAGAAAACGTTGGCGAAGACCAGCAGTACCAGCCACATGATGCGCTTCTGGTAGAGGGTTGTGAGCGCGGTTTCCTTGAGGCTGCCCGGCAGGTCGCCGACGCTGGCGCCCTTGTGGATGTCCTCGGTGGCCTCGGCCTCCTGAACGTCCATGGCATCGTCGTGGGTGACGATGCCGACCATGCGGTCTTCATCGTCCACCACCGGGACCGCCAGCAGGTCGTAGTCGGCGATCAGGCGTGCCGCCTCGGCGCTGGGTGCGTCCGTATGAACGTTGACCACCTCGGTCTGCATCAGGTCCTCGACCGACTCCCCGGGGGAGGCCACCACCAGCCCACTCAGGGTCACGATCCCCAGCAGGTGACGCTCGGTATCGAGCACGTAGGCGACGTAGATTGTTTCCTTGTTCAGCGCCTGCAGGCGTAGGCGCTCGATGGCCTGGCGGGCGCTGATGTGGGCCGGGACCGTGGCGTACTCGCTGGTCATCACCGAGCCAACGGTCCCCTCGGGGTAGCTGGTAAGCCGCAGCAGATCCTCGCGTTCCGCCTTGGCCAGGGCGGGCATCAGCGCTTCCTGAACGTCCTCGGGCAGTTCCTGGTAGAGGTCGGCCCGTTCGTCGGCGTTCATGTCCGTCAGCAGCCTGGCCTGGGCGTGGCGACCCAGGTGCTGGACCATGCTCAGCTGATGGGACGGCTGCATGTAGGGCAGTATTCGCGCCTGGGTACGGCGGTCGAGCTGGTCGAACAGGGCGTAGGCGGTTTCACCGTCGAGCTCGTCAATAACCCCACCGACTTCCGCGGGGTGGCGGTTATTGAGGAACTCAATGGCGGCATCAAGGTCGCCCTGTTCGAGCAGCGTCCGGACTTCGGATTCGAGTTCGGCGGTTTCGGTCATAGCCGTCTCCGGTCAGTCGGTGTTCAGCGCTGCCAGATCCTCCTCGGAGAGCATCTGTTCAAGAGCCGGGGATACCCGGGTCTGGAAGCGGTCGTCTTGGTGCTCGATAACGAGCACGGCAACGTCATGGGTGCGGGCATAATTCAGGGTTTCGTCCCCGCCCATCACCATGAAGGCCGTGGCCAGTGCGTCCGCCCTCCGGTTACTGGGGTGGAAGACACTGACCGATGCCAGCGAATGCGTGACCGGACGCCCGTTGCGTGGGTCAATGGTGTGGGAATAACGCTGTCCGTCCACTTCAAAGTAGTTGCGGTAATCGCCTGAAGTGGCCAGCGACATATCTTCCAGCGGCAGTATATGGCGAGGGCTCTGTGGCCCGTCCCGGGGGACTTCAATGCCGATGCGCCATGGTGTGTTCTGCGCCTTGCGCCCGCTGGTCAGCAGCTCGCCTCCGATGTTCACCAGGTGGTTTTCATGGCCTTGTTCCTCCAGCAGGGCCGAAACCCGGTCCACCGCCTCGCCCTTGGCAATGGCCGATAGATCCACGAACAGGTCTGTCATGCGCCGGGCCCGGTTGGCTTCCGGGTTGATCTCGAGATTCCCGTGACCAACCTGTTCCAGGCGCGCCTCAATGGTGGCGTCCGCTGGTACCTCTGTAGGGCGGGCCTCGGGGCCAAAGCTCCACAGGTTAACCAGGCCGCCGATGGTGGTATCGAAGGCGCCTTCGGTGCGTTCCGAGAGGTCATCGGCCGCCTGCAGCACATCGATCACTCCTTCCGGCAGATTGACCCAGTCGCCCGGCGTGCTGCTGTTGAGCCGCATGAGGTCGGAGTCATCGCGGTAGGTGGACATGCCCTGGTCGACTTTGGCGAGAACCCCGCGCACGGCTTCATGCAGGGATTCACGACGCTCTTCGGGGAGCTCGCCGGCAACGCTGACCTGGTAGAAAGTACCGAAGATCCGCCCTTCAACCCGGGTGACGGGAACTTCCCGGTTTTGCGGCTCGCCGGGATCACTGCAGCCGCCCAGAAGCATCAGTGGGATCAGAAGACAGAGGATCAGGGCAGGCGGAAGCGCGGTACGGCGTGGCATGATGGCTCCGGGCCGGTCAGTGACTGGCGGCATTATACTCTCTCCGGGCTGGCTTAACATCCGTGGCGCGGACACAAAAAAGCCCGACCGGAGCCGGGCTTGTATGGCGTGAGGACGGCTGCGATCAGCTGTCGCTGTCCGCCATGTCCTCTTCCGCTGTCTCGACTTTTTCCAGAATGGTGTCGAGGACTTTCTGGCCTTTTTCGCCGGCCTGTTCCAGATAGATCTGGCGCACGTCCTTGCTGGCTGCGCGGAAGACCTCGCGCTCTTCCTCGGTCAGCTCAACCCATTCAGTGCCGCCTTCGTCGAGAATGGTCTGCAGCCGGTCCTTATTGTACTCGCGCTGCTTCTCGTCGATCCAGGACACCATGTTGTCACGCACATCCAGAATCAGCTCCTGGCGCTCCTCGGAGAGGTTGTTGAACCAGTTGTTGCCGGTCGCCAGGGTGGTGATGAACTGGGCGTGGCGTGCGGAAGTGAGCACGTCCTGCTCCTCGTAGAAGCTCATCTCTTCGATGGCGAAGATCGGGTTCACCTGACCATCGATCTGGCCCAGCTGGAGGCCGCTGTAGACCTCGGAGTAGGGGGTCGGGGTCGGGTTGGCGCCATAGGCCTTATAGGATTCGACCAGGATCGGTGAGGTCATGGTACGGATCTTGAAGCCCTTGAAGTCTTTCGGGCTGCGCAGAGCCTTGTCGCCACTCCAGACCATCCAGCCTTCCGGAATGATGTCGAGCAGCTGCAGATCCTGTTCGTTGTACATCGGCTGGAAGAGACCGTAGACCTCCGGGTCGGAGAGAACCGCGCGGTTCACGTCGGGATCCTCGGACAGCACGAAGTGCAGCGTGAAGATGCCGACTTCCGGGATGGCGTCCGCCAGGTGGCCCGGGGAAGCGAAGGCGATCTCAATGGCACCGTTCTGGAGCAGTTCGGTCAGCTGGGAGGAGGTACCGAGTGTCCCGTAGGGGTACACCTCAACCTTCACCTCACCGTCAGTACGCTCCTCAATGCGGCTCTTGAATTCCTGGGCGTAGGCGTCCTGGACGCTGCCTTCGACTTCTTCCAGCGCAAAGCGCCACGTGTCGGACTCGCGCTGTTTCGCCAGCTCTTCATCGCGATCCATCTCCTCCTGCGAAGACTGCCCGCTGCTGGAGCTGTCGCTGGAGGTGTCACCGCCATCAGAGCAGCCATAGAGAAATGCCATGGCAAGCAGCATGATCAGGCCCGTAAGCCATTGGCGAGGTTGGTTCATACCCTGTCTCCCTCTGTTGGATTTTCTTGTTGATCCGCATTAAACATAACACATCTTTACAGCAGCAAAAGCAGTGAACGTGAATTTCAGGCAAAGCGTACCGGAATGTTGCCGAACCCCGGATCGTCAGACTATTGTTACGTATGAGCGACCTGCGGAGAGTCCCATGACGGACCAACCTCAAGTCGGCCACAGCGGTGGCTGGCGAAACACCCTTAAGGCGCCCTTTGACTGGATCGACTCGGGTCTCGACTGGTTTGAGCGCAGCGCGCTGATTCTCTGTGTGGCCGGTATGGCGACGGTGACCGTGGCCAATGTCATCGCGCGCAACCTGCTGGGTTTCAGTTTGCAGTTCGCCAACGACGTGGCGCAGATGCTTCTGGTGATGGTGACCTTCCTGGGGATCGGTATCGGGGCACGTCATGCCCGTCACATCCGGGTTTCGGCGCTGCACGATCTGCTTCCCCACCTCGGACAGAAAATCCTGCTTGTGTTTGTCAGTTTCACCACCGCCTGGCTGCTGTTCTCGCTGGCGGATTTCGCGTGGAACTATGCCGGCGCCGTGCAGCGCACCTGCCGGGTTCTGCCGGAGGCAGTTGATCTGGGGCTGTTTTCGCTGCCCGTTGGCGGCATGCCGCTGGCGGCGGGCATTCTCGTTACGCTGGTCGGTATTGCGCTGGCCGGGCACCTGATCCGTCTGATCAGCGAGGGCGGGGCCCGGATGCTGACCCGTTTCGACGGGATCCAGCGCCATCTGATGGTGCTGGTGGCAGTGGTGGTTCTGGCACTGCTGGCCTGGGGGACCTTCGCCGTGTTCATCGGCATGGTGGAGGCGCGCAGCGGTCAGTGCCGGGTGACATCATCCACTGGTTTCCCTGTCTATCTCAACTACATGGTCGTGCCACTGGGCTTTCTGTTTGGTGGTATCCAGTTTTTCCTCGCGGGGGTCCGCAACCTGATCTCTCCCGAGAACTACCTGTCCTGGTACCAGAAGGATGAGTACGAGGAAGAGGGTGTGGATCCTGGAATGACCGGTGGGTTTGACCCCGAAGAGGACGCGGCTGAGGAGCGTGACCGTGGCTGAACTGATTGAATGGCTCAACCTGGCTTCCATGGCCACGCCGGATGTCGCGCTGGTGGTCGGCGCTGTGATGATCGTGCTTCTTCTGATGGGCTACCCCATGATGGTGCCGCTGACGGCCGGCGCCCTTCTTCTGATGGCCGCGAAGTTCTCGGGGCTCAATCAGTCCACCCTGATCCAGCAGATGATCGGGGGTGTGGAGCAGACAGTGCTGGTGGCCGTGCCGATGTTCATACTGGCGGCGGACATCATGATCAAGGGCCACACGGCCAATCGATTACTGGATCTGGTCAGCAAGTTTGTGGGCCACATCCGCGGTGGGCTGCCGGTGACCACGGCGGTTTCGTGTACGCTGTTCGGGGCGGTCTCCGGCTCCACCCAGGCCACAGTGGTGGCGATGGGGCGACCACTGAGGCCCAGGCTTATCGAGGCTGGGTACTCGGATCGATTCGCGATGGCGCTGATCATCAACGCCAGCGACATCGCCCTGCTGATTCCGCCCTCCATCGGCATGATCATCTATGGTGTTGTTTCCGGCACATCCGTTGGGGCGCTGTTCATTGCCGGTATCGGCCCGGGTCTTCTGATCCTGGCTCTGTTTGCGATCTACTGTTACGGCATCTCTGTGTGGAAAGGCATTCCGGTGCTGCCAAAGGCCAGCTGGCAAGAGCGGATGGTGGCCCTGAAGCGGGCCAGTCTGGCCACCGGTTTTCCAGTGATCATCATTGGCGGCATCTACACCGGGACTTTCAGCCCCACCGAGGCGGCCTCGATGTCGGTGGCCTATGCACTGTTCCTGGAGATGATTCTGTACCGGCAGGTGCGGCCTTCCCAGTTGCCCGAAATCGCGCTCTCCACCGGCATGATCACCGCCGTGGTTTTCATTCTGGTAGCCGCCGGCATGGCGTTCTCCTGGATGATCTCCTTTGCCCAGATTCCGAGTCTGTTGCTGGGAGACATGCTGGCCGAGGCCTCCCAGCATCCCTATCAGCTGCTGATCCTGATTGCGGCGGCGTACTTCGTGGGCTGTATGTTCGTGGACCCGATCGTGGTGATCCTGGTGCTCACGCCGATCTTCTCACCGGCCATTGCCTCCGCGGGCCTGGATCCCGTGCATGTGGGGACGCTGGTGGTGCTCCAGGCGGCCATTGGTTCGGCAACACCACCCTTCGGGTGTGACATCTTCACGGCCGTGGCCATATTCCGGCGGCCCTATCTTGAGGTGATCCGCGGAACACCGCCCTTTGTCATGATCCTGCTGTTCGCAACTGCAATGCTGATCATGTTCCCGCAGATCGCACTCTTCCTGCCCAATCTGATGCGGTGATACCAATCCTGACGGGAGGGTCCTGATGAGTCACGAACCCGCCGAGGTCCGTTTCCATGTTGAGGGCGAGGCGCTGGCCGGCTGGTGGTTCCAGCCGGCAACGCCCGCGCGCAGCCCGTGCCCCTGTATTGTGATGGCCCATGGTCTAGGGGGTACCCGGGATGCGGGGCTTGTCCCCTATGCCCGGGCCTTTGCAGAGGCTGGATTTGCGGTACTGCTTTTTGATTACCGGCATTTCGGGGCGAGCGCGGGTGAGCCACGGCAGCTGGTGTCCGTGCAGCGCCAGCTGGCGGACTGGCAGGGCGCCATTGATTTCGCACGCCAGCAGCAGGGCATTGACCCAGAGCGCATCGCGCTTTGGGGATCGTCGTTTTCGGGGGGGCATGTGCTGGTGGCAGCAGCCCGTGACGGCGGTGTTGCAGCGGTTTCCGCTCAGGGCCCGATGATGGACGGCCTGGCTGCTGTACTGAATGTGGTCAGCTATGCCGGCATCGGTGGCATCCTGCGCCTGAGCACCCTGGCACTGAGGGACCAGCTTCGCGCCCTGGTGGGCGGCGCCCCCCTGTACGCGCCCATCGTTGGCCGCCCGGGTGAAACGGCGGCCATGGCCACCGAGGATGCCTATGACGGGTACCGGGCTATTGCGCCTCCAGACTGGCGTAATGAGCTGGCGGCGAGACTGGCACTGCAGCTGCCGCTTTACCGTCCGCTGCGCCATGCGCGTCGACTGCCGTGTCCGGCATTGATCCAGGTCTGTGGCCGTGATTCCGTAGCGCCGCCGGAGGCAGCGGAGAAAGCCGTGAGCAGAGCCGGAGGCCGGGCGGAACTGAAGCGTTACGAGGACCTGGGGCATTTCGATATCTACGTGGGGGATGGATTCGAGCGCTCATGCGCGGATCAGATTGATTTCTTCCAACGCCATCTTCTGTCATGAAAGAAGCCCCGATCCCGGATAACGAACCGGAGCGGCAGGCGGCTCTGGATGAGTACGAACTGCTCAGCGGGAGCCCGGAAGAGTGGTTCGACGACATCGTTGCCGTCGCAGCCGAGGTCTGCAGCAGTGAAATGGCCATGGTTAATCTGCTCGACTGGGATCAGCAGCTGTTCAAGGCTGCGGTGGGTGTGAACCGGGAGCATTTCATTCCGGAGCGTTCCTCCTCGTTCTGTGGTCACGCCATTGTCCAGTCCGATGTGTTCGAGATCCCCGATGCCCGCGAGGATGAGCGTTTCCATGACAACCCCTGGACGCTGGACCATGGTGTCCGGTTCTATGCCGGTGTGCCCCTGGTCAACGCGGATGGCTATGCACTCGGGACCATCTGCGTGCTGGACCGTCATCCACGCCATCTGGATGAGCGTCAGAAGGAATCGCTTAAGTCGCTGGCGCGCGTGGTCATGAAACACATTGAGACCCGCCGCGCCGAGACCTTCGGCTGGCGTGTGAGTGAGCTGATCCAGCAGAGCGATGATTTTGTGGCCATGGTGGATGCCACAACGTTCACGGTGCTCTACGTCAATGACGGTCTGGCCGATCTTGTAGGGACAGCAAGCGATCGTCAGTCGCTCAAACAGCTGGCCATCAGCGGCATTTTCCCCTCGCTGACACCGCAGCGGCTGAGCGAATGGGCGGCTCTCACCCCGGATCAGGGATCCGTGGATCTTTTCTCGGAGACGCTCAGGGGGGCGGACCAGGAACGTGTGGTGAGCCTCAGGATCACCCCCTCCCGGGTCCGGGATCGGCCGGTGCTCCTGCTGGTGGCCGAGGACATGGAGGCACTTCTCAGCAGTCGCAAACGCGAGGAGCAGGCAGCCAGTGAGGTGCGGCGTCTGGCCCTGGTGGCCCGTAAGACTGATAACCCGGTCATCATTACCGACGCTGAGGATCATATCGAGTGGGTGAATCCGAGCTTTGAGTCACTGACCGGCTACCCGCTGGATGAGGTGCGTGGACTGCGGCCAGGGGATTTCCTGCAGGGTCCGGACACGGATGAGCAGGCCCGGCGACGGCTCGCCATTGCCATTGCCAACGGTGAACCGGTACGCCAGGAGATTCTCAATTACAGTCGCCAGGGCCATACCTACTGGCTCGATCTGGATATCCAGCCGGTGCATGATGATGGGGGGCGGCTGGTGAATTTCGTGGCCGTCCAGACCGACATCACAAGGCGCAAGGAGCTGGAACACCGGCTGCGCCAGGCCAAGGAGGACGCGGATCGCTCCAACCAGGCCAAATCCCAGTTTCTGGCCAACATCAGCCATGAACTGAGGACCCCCCTGAACGGTATTATCGGAATCAGCGAGCTGCTCCAGCGGGATCAGAAGCGACCGGATGCCGAGGAGCAGCTGTCGACCCTCAAGGATTCGGCCAACGGCCTTCTGGAGATCATCAACGATCTGCTGGATCTGTCCAAGATCGAGGCCCGCAGCCTTGAGCTGGAACTCCGGCCTTTTGATCTGGACCGTATGCTGCGCAATCTGGACAACCTTTTCCGCCCGCAGGCGGAGGGTAAGGGCGTCACGCTCCATTTCGATATAGAGGAGCAGGTCCCCCGGCACCTGCACGGCGACGAGCAGCGCCTGCGCCAGGTTCTGATGAACCTGTTGGGCAACGCGCTCAAGTTCACCCAGCAGGGGACGGTAACCCTTGCCATCGACTCCCGTGCCTCCTTCGGTGATACCTGCAACCTGGCGTTCCGGATTACGGACTCCGGGCCCGGGATTGAACCGTCCGCACGCGACAGGATCTTTGAACCCTTTGGCCAGGCGGATGCGTCCCTGGCAAGACGTTATGGTGGGACCGGGCTGGGTCTGACCATCTGCCAGCGTCTGGTGGAGCTGATGGGGGGCAGCATCCAGGTGGAGAGCGAGGAGGGCCAGGGCGCCACCTTCTCGTTCGTACTGCCGCTGCTGGCAGCGTCCGAAACAGAGGTGCACCGCCTGGAGGACGATCAGGATGACATGCGCGTGGAGTCCTTTGCCGGCGAACCGAGTGTGCTGCTGGTGGATGACAACCCGGTCAACCGCCATGTCGGGGAAGCCATGCTGGGGGAACTGGGCATGCGGGTAACCAGCCGCGAAGATGGCGCCGGGGCGCTGGAGGCGTTTTCAGGGGGGGTCTTTGACCTGGTTCTTCTGGATATCCAGATGCCGGATATGAACGGCTATGATGTGGCGATCCGGATGCGGGATCTGGATGCCAGCCATCAGCGCCACACCCCGCTGGTGGCGGTAACGGCGCACAGCGCGCCGGATCTCGACAGCCGGCAGGCCGGTTTCATGGATGGCTACCTGACCAAACCCCTGACGTTCCAGGGGCTGTACCGCATGTTGAGCCGGTGGCTGGCACAGGGTGAGCATCCGACCACGGGGGCCACGGTTGAGGAAGGTGCTGCCGGCGACAAACCGGCCTCGGGAACCACTCTGGCGCAGGAACCCATGGTGGACCGGGATCTGGTCCTGAGGAACCTGGGCGGCAACCCGCGACTCATGGGCACGCTCAAGGATCTGTTTGAGCAGCAGCATGAGCAGTACCTGGAGGCGATCGCCAGAGCCCACGCTGACGATGACGCGGCGGCCCTGGCCGAGGCGGCGCACGGGTTGAAGGGGGCGGTGGGGTACTTCACCGCCGGCCGGCTCTGGCAGGCTGTGTCGGATATGGAGAAAACGGCCCGCGATGGCAGCCTGCCGGAAAAAGCCGCTCTCTCCGAACTCGATCAGGCCGTGCGTGAGATGGCGCGGGAGATCCGCAACCTCAGTCCGGATCAATCGTGAACTCAACCTCCACGCTGGCGCCGTTGTCCAGAAAACGGAGGCGGTCGGCCAGGCTCGCCACGACTCGGATGCCACGCCCGTAGGCGTGGGTTGCCACCTCATCCGCCGAATCCATTGACGAGAAGCTGGTGGTATCGAATCCTGAACCGCTGTCCATGACCATCAGCCTCAGGGCATTGCGGTTATGGTACTGGCTGCGGGTGGCCAGGATCTTGATGAAGCCTTCGTTCAGTGCGGCCAGGCGCTGCTGGCGCTCCTGCACATAGTGGTCAAACCCCTGCTCCGTCTTACTGCTGGACTCCATGCCGAGAAGGCCATGGTCCACCGCATTGTTGAGCAGTTCCGTCAAAACCACGAACGCTTTCTGGCGCAGACGCCTGT
Source organism: Halospina sp. K52047b (assembly GCF_008709855.1). Lineage (NCBI taxonomy): Bacteria > Pseudomonadati > Pseudomonadota > Gammaproteobacteria > Halospina > Halospina sp. K52047b. The sequence continues at coordinate 68,625 of NZ_VYJH01000009.1, forward strand.
CCAGGCGCAGGTTTTCCAGGACCTGGTTGACGGTTGGCACGATCTCCGTTCGGCTGATATCGGAACCGCGGAGCTCAAGCCGGAAGTCCCAGCCCGCCATGCTGTTGTCATCGCCGCTGCTTTCCGGCGGCTGGTCGATGCCGTCTTCATTGCTGAAAGGCACCTCCATTGGGGTGTCAACGGCCAGCGCCAGCATGGACTGGTCATCATCCGGCAGCCTGGTGCCCCGGAACCGGGAGATTGCGTCGGTAACCGACTCCACCAGGCTGTGGTTTGTGCTGCAACCGGTCAGAACGGCTTCCAGGCGGGTGCTGCCGAACATCTCGTTATCCGCGTTGCGCGCCTCCACCAGCCCGTCTGTACAGGCGAAGAAACGGTCGTCGACGTTAACCGTGCAGAGCTGGGCGGTGTCGTCAAAATCCTGGTCATCCAGCACGCCCAGCGGTGGGTGGGCCGATGGAATACGGTGGCGGATGGCGCCTTCCGGGCACAGCACATAGGCCTGTGGGCAGGCCCCGTTCCAGGCGATCAGGGCGTGGCGCTGGGGGTTGATCAGCACCACGGTGGCCGCGAGGAAGTGATTCGGTGGCAGGCGTGCCCGCAGGCGCTGGTTGATCTGGCGCACGATGGAGGCCACGCCATAGCCGCGCCGGCTCATCTGGTAGAAGATCTCCATGGCCGGCATGAGGGTAATGGCGGCCGGTAGACCGTGGCCGGTGGCATCGGCCATGAGGGCATAGGTGTTGCCGGAATGCGAGTTGACGGTTGATATGACGTCGCCGCTGAACTGCTCCAGGGAACGTACGGATTGATGGATCCGGGTATCCGACGTGGTGTAGTTCTGTATGATCCGGTCAATCATCTGCTGCGCCAGGTCGTTCTCGGCGCGGCTGTGCCGATAATAGCTTGAGAGTTCGGTATTACGGCGCTCGAGTTCGCGCTGGAGGTTGGCGATGCGCTGGGAGCCGCGCACTTTCGCGGCCAGGATCGGGAAACTGATGGGCTTGGTCAGGTAGTAGTCCGCACCTGTGTTCAGGCCCGCCGCCTGATCCTGCTCCTCGTTGTTGGAGGAGATCATCATGACGGGCACCCAGCGCTGCTCCATCATCCCCTTGATATGGCGGCAGGCCTCCAACCCATCCATGACCGGCATCTTGACGTCCAGGATGACCAGATCCGGGGATTCCCTGGAAAAGGTTTCAACCGCTTCACGCCCGTTTTCGGCGACCAGCACCCGGTGACCTTCCTCATCAAGGTAGGACTGCAGGAGCTGACGGCTGAGAAGGTCGTCTTCCGCAACCAGAATGGTCAGTTCCGACGGCGCTTCCATGGATCAGTCGATGAAACGGAACATGCGCTGGAAATGCGCGATCTCCAGGATCTCCTGTACAACGCCGGTGGCGCCTCGGATCACGATTTCAATGCTGCGGTCCTGGGCTTTCTCGCGCAGCAGGAGCAGGGTTCCGAGAGCAGCACTGTCCAGGTAATCCAGCTTGCTGAGGTCGAGCACAATGAATTGCGCGCCGGGGGTGTCCAGCGCTTCCGTCTGTTTGGGCTTGAATTCGCTGTAGGCGTTGAAGTCGAACTGTCCGGAAAGGTTAAGGGTGACAGTGCCTTCCCCGTCGTCGTGCTTATCAATGCTGAACATGGGTCAGTGTCCTTCGTTGGGGTCAGAACAGGTCTACGCTGCCCTCGGACATGGAGTCCTGGGTCAGCGTGTTGTCTCGGATGCGCGTCTGCTCATCGCGTGCGCGCTCCACTTCATCCGCCAGCTCGCGCAGCCAGGTTTCCGGCTCCAGGTCCGTCTGCCCACGGATGCGGATGACCGAATCGTCCACCAGCGCCAGCCGGTCGTTCACGCGCTGCAGGATCTGGTCGACCATGTCCTGGAACTGCATCTTGCGGACGCCGGTGTTCACATCCTCGTTGACCGTCTCGGCGATGCCGGCCAGCTCGTTGGCCGCCTCATTGCGCGAGGCGTCCAACGTGCGGATTTCCTCCATCAGTGACTCAACGGATTTCTTTGACTGCAGGGCAAAGTTCATGTCCTGAGAGGCCACCTCGTTGATGGACTGCTCGACGTGGGTTACCAGGTCCTGGACCGTGGAGACGTTGCGGCGGATGTCCTCACTGAACTGCTGGGAACGGCTGGACAGGTTCTGGACTTCCTGAGCCACCACCGCGAAGCCGCGGCCCGCCTCGCCGGCCCGAGCGGCCTCGATCGCGGCATTGATGGCCAGCAGGTTGGTCTGGCCGGCGATGCTGTCCATTTCGCCCAGGTTGCCGTCGATCTTCTGCACTTCGCCCGTGATCTGGCCCATGGTATCCACCAGCTCCACTGAGATCCGGCTGGTCTCGACGATGGTGTTGACGAAGTTCTCCAGCACGGCGGTGACATCCTGGACCATGCGTTCGAAGCTGACGTCGCCATCATCATCGTTGCCGGTCACGGATTCACTTGCGGAGAGCATGCGCCGGATCACGTCATCCTGGGTTTCCAGGTGGGACTGCAGCTGGAAAAACAGGTTCATCATGTCCGGAACGGAATCGTCCAGAAGCCCCTTGAGCTGGCCGGTATCGGTGCGCACGCGGTCAAGGTTGTCCTGATAGGTGGAGAGGATGTCGTTAAGCCGCTCCCGGAAGCCGCTGAACTGGTCGTTCACGGCCGCATGGGCCTGCTCCGCCTGGCTTTCACGCCCCTGATTCAGCGTCCAGATACCGAGTACACCCACGCCCGCCACACCCAGCACACTGAGACTGACCGCAGCCGTGGTGGGCACGCCCAGAAAGAGCCAGTGCAGCCAGGGAACGACGATGGCAAGACCCACGGACATCAGGATCGGAGGGGAGGTAATGTTGGCTCGACTACTACGCATCTCGGGCATTACGCCACCGTTCCGTGCATTGGATCAGTCTGGATGTCATTATTGACAGGCTTTTTCACAGTTGTCTGAGACAAGCTTATGCGGTCCTGCCGCTGGGTCAAACGGGAATCCCGCGAATGACGCCTGCCGGGGACTGCGCGTATTGTTCAATCTACGTTCAGGATCAGTCTGGATGCCGCAGCACGACAGTGCCACCCGTCCCGGTTGGGACCGCGACGCGGTTGTTGCCTCGCTTCCCCCCTTCAGTTTCTCGCAGACCCCGGAGCCGGATACCACGGTTGCCGCCTACCAGGCATTCTACCGTCTCGAACCGGGTTCGGAATTCCCTTCGGTGCGCCACCATCTGGGTTGGATACGGGCAGCGGGGTATCGTATCGCCACGCATTATTACGAGCAGCCCGGTGCCCATGGGACCGTATTTATTTTCCACGGCTACTTTGACCATGCTGGCCTCTATACCCGCATGATCCGTTACTGTCTCGGTCTGGGGCTGAATGTGCTGATCTATGACCTGCCGGGGCATGGTCTGTCGAGCGGGCGGCCGACCGCCATCGGGAGTTTCCGTGAGTACCAGCGGGTTCTTCTAACGGTTCTGGGCCTTTCCCGGGATCGTGTGCCCGGGCCCTGGATTGGCGTCGGGCAGAGCACCGGTGGCGCCGTTCTGATTGACTACCTTCTTTCCTGTCGTGAGGCACCGGACGCCATTGCGTTCAGCGGTGTGGTGCTGCTGGCGCCACTGGTGCGGCCGGCGGGCTTCAGCAGTGGCAAATGGCTGCACATGCTGATGAATCCATTCCGGGAGACCTGGAAGCGGGTGTTTACCGCCAACAGTAATGACAATGAGTTCGTGCGCTTTCTCAAGGAGCATGATCCGCTGCAGTCCCGGTTCATGGCCATGAACTGGGTGACCGCCCTGAAACGCTGGATCCCGCGTATCGAGGCGGCACTGCCGGTGGACTATGATCTCGCTGTGGTCCAGGGCGAGCAGGACATGACGGTGGACTGGCGGCACAACCTGCGCGTGCTGCGGCGTAAGTTTCGGCGCCTGCGGCTTTACCAGATCCCGGAGGGCAGGCATCATCTGGTGAACGAAGCGGATCCCATCCTGGGCCAGGTTCAGGACGCGGTTGGCGCTGAGATTGAGCGGGTGCTGGCGGAAGCCGTCATGCCCGGTGTCCATAGAAAGGGGAATGAGGAATGAAAAAAACGCTGATGGCTGTTGCGCTGAGCACGACCATGGTCAGTGGCTGTGCCACCCAGGACGCCTATACCGGTGAACAGCAGACCTCGAAGACCGTTATCGGCAGCGTGATCGGTGCTGTTGCCGGTGCGGCCACTGGTGCCGCGACGTCGAGCAAGGGTGACCGTGAGAAGGGCATCATGATCGGCGCCGCCTCGGGCGGACTGGTCGGTGCCGGTATCGGCCAGTACATGGACCGCCAGGAAGCACAGCTGCGCCAGCGGCTCGAAGGTACCGGCGTCCGGGTCAAGCGTGATGGCAACAAGATTGAGCTGATCATGCCCGGCAATATCACCTTTGACGTGGATCAGTCGAACATCCGTTCGTCTTTCTACAATGTGCTGGACTCCGTGGTGCTGGTGGTGAAGGAGTTCGACCAGACCGCCATCGCAGTGGGCGGGCATACCGACAGTACCGGCAGTTTTGAGTACAACCAGCAGCTCAGTGAGAGGCGCGCCCAGTCCGTGGCCCAGTACCTGCTCAACAAGGGCGTGGCGCAGGGGCGTGTTCATACCACCGGCTATGGCCCGCGCTTCCCCATCGCCAGCAATGATACTGAGCAGGGACGGCAGCAGAACCGCCGTGTCGAGATCGACCTGATGCCCATGGAGTGAGGCCTCAGCCCGCCCCGCCGGGATAGACGGTGCTGACGGTCAGTACCGTCATGATCCCGCATAGAATATTCAGGGGCAGGCCGGCGCGCATGAAATCGATGAACCGGAACCCGCCAGGGCCGAAGACCATCAGATTGGTCTGGTAGCCCAGAGGCGTAGTGAAGCTGGCGGAGGCTGCCATCATCAGGGTGAGCACAAAGGGCTCCGCCGGCATGCCGGTGCTCTGGGTGATCGCCAGCACAATCGGAAGCGTCAGCAGTGCCGCCGCGTTGTTGGTGATCATCTCGGTCATGACGTTGACCAGCGCATAGGTGGCCACCAGCATCAGCAGGTAGTCCCCCGCTGTCAGGCTGAGCACACCGTGAGCCAGCCAGGCGGCTGCCCCCGTCTTGTCCATGGCATTACCGAGCGCGAATGAGCACGCGATGGTCAGCAACACATGGCCATCCAGGCTGCGCCGGGCCAGGTTCAGGTTCAGGCACTTGGTGGCCATCATCGCCAGTGCGCCGACCATGGCGGCGTGCAGCATCGACAGGGTGTTGGTGGCGGCCAGCAGCACCACCGCCAGCAGAATGGTCCAGGCCCGCCAGGACTTGCGGTGGTCCGGGCTTTCCTCTTCCGTGTCGTTGACCAGCAGGAAGTCCCGCGAGTAGCGCTGTCGGGTCACGAACACGGGCCGCGCCTCCAGCAGCAGCGTGTCCGCCGATTCCAGGCGGATATTGCCGAGGTTGCCTTCAATACGCTTGCCGTTGCGGGCAATGGCCAGTACCACTGCGCCGTATTTCTCCCGGAAGCGGCTCTCGCGGATGGTACTGCCCACCGCCAGGCACTCGGGGGATACCACGGCCTCGACAATGCGCCGCTCTGGTGCCTCCTTGGCAAGCAGGGGCTGTTCCTCGGTGGAGGGCACCAGCCCCCGGATCTGGCGCAGTTCAATGATCGACTGGACGTCACCGGCGAACACCAGGCGGTCGCCGCTGCGCAGCCGTTCTTCGGACGGCACGGCGGTGACCACACCGCCTTCGCGCTCGATTTCCACCAGGTACAGGCCCTGAAGGTGGCGCAGCCCGGCTTCTTCCACAGTCTGGCCGACCAGCGGACCGTCATTGGCCACGGCCATCTCCACCGTGTATTCACGGAAATCGCCGAACATCTGCCTGCCATTATTCCGGCGGCCACGGAGCACGAATGGCAGCCAGAGCACGATGAAGATAAGGCCGGCCAGCACCACCGGCACACTGATCCGGGTGATATCGAAGAGGTGGAACCCTTCGGTATCCGCCAGATCCATATAGAGGCCATTGACGATGAGGTTGGTGCTGGTGCCGATCAGCGTCAGTGTGCCGCCCAGGATGGCGGCGTAGCTCAGGGTCATGAGCAGCGGCGCCACGGGAATGCCGTGGTGGCGGGCCCAGCGAGCAATGGCCGGGATGAAGGTGGCAACCACCGGGGTATTGTTCAGGAAGCCACTGAGGCCGGCGACCGGGGCGATGACCCTGGCCTGTGCGTACCGTATCGTTTGCGGGTGTCCGAGCAGGTGCTTGATGATCCAGTCCAGCCCACCGGTGTTATGGATGCCGGCCGCGATCACGTACATGAAGGCAACGGTGATCAGGCCGCTGTTGCTGAAGCCGGCCAGTGCCTCCTGGTGGGTCAGAATGCCGGAGACGGTCAGGAAGATCAGGGCCGTGAGCATGACCAGGTCGGTCCCAAGGCGTGTGGTCATCAAAGTGATGAGCACACCGGCCACGGTCATAAGGCTTATCCAGCCGTTCCAGTCCATTACGCCTCTCGGGTCATCTGTGAAATACCGGGAGAGGCTACCACTGGCCCATATTACCAGAAAGCCTTATTGTTCATTTTGATATTCGCTTACGGAATTAATAAAAGGGGGAGGAGAAGGCGGACACCCGGCTGGGCGGGTGTCCCGGGGGTAGGTTCAGGAACGACGGTTCAGGAAGTCCTCAACCTTGCTCCTGAGCTCACTGAGGCGTGACTCGCCACTGGCGCGAAGTTCCTCGAGTCGTGTGCGGGCCGTATCAATATCCTCCTTGAGGTCCGCAATACGCTTGGCGGTCTTTTCCTTGAGTTCTTCCGTGGCCTGATGGTTCTCCGCCTTGGCCTTGTACTCATTGAACTGCGCCCGAAGAGTCTCGAGCCGGCTTTCCCAGCTCTCAACCTGCGTTTCCAGTTTCTGGATCAGCGTATCCTTCAGTGACATGTCACACCTCCCAGAGTGTGTCAGAACAGTACCCGTGCCTTGATGGTGCCCTTCACTTCACGGAGTTTCTTCAGGGCCACATCGCTGTACGCCTTGTCGACGTCCACCACGACATAACCAATCTGATCATTGGTGCGCAGGTACTGTCCACACACATTGACGTCATTTTCGGAGAAGATCTGGTTGATCTCGGACATGACGCCCGGGATGTTCTCGTGGATGTGCAGCAGCCGGTGCTGGTTCGGGTGCTCCGGCAGGGCCACTTCCGGGAAGTTCACCGAGCCCACGGAGGTACCGTTGTCGCTGTAGGTGGACAGCTTCTCGGCCACTTCGGAGCCGATGTTCTCCTGCGCCTCCACGGTGGAGCCACCCACGTGGGGGGTCAGTATGACGTTGTCGAACTCACGCAGCGGGGAGACGAACTCCTCGTTGTTGGACTTCGGTTCGGTCGGGAAAACATCCACGGCCGCGCCAAGCAGCTTACCGGAGCGCAGGGCGTCGGCGAGGGCATCAATGTCCAGCACGGTACCGCGCGAGGCATTGATCAGGATGGAGCCCTGCTTCATCTGGGCCAGCTCCTCGGCGCCGAACATGTTGCGTGTGGATTCGGTCTCCGGGACGTGCAGGGTCACCACGTCGGATATCGCCAGCAGCTCCTTCATGGAGCTCACCTGGGTGGCGTTGCCCAGTGACAGCTTGGCGATGACGTCGTAGAAGTAGACATGCATGCCCAGGGATTCGGCCAGCACGCTCAGCTGTGAGCCGATGTTGCCGTAACCGATGATGCCCAGGTTCTTGCCCCGGGTTTCGTAGCTGTTGCTGGCGGACTTGGTCCAGACACCGCGGTGGGCGGCGGCGTTTTTCTCGGGAGTGCCGCGCAGCAGCAGGATGGTCTGTGCGATCACCAGCTCCGCCACGCTGCGCGTGTTGGAATGCGGCGCGTTGAAAACGGCAATACCGCGCTTCTTGGCGGCTTCCAGATCGACCTGGTTGGTGCCGATGCAGAAGCAGCCCACGGCCACCAGCTTGTTGGCGTGCTGGAACACCTTCTCAGTGAGCTGGGTGCGGGAGCGGATGCCGATGAAATGGGCATCCTTGATCTTCTCCAGCAGCTCGTCCTCCGGCAGGGAGTGGCTGATGTGTTCGATGTTGGTGTAGCCGGCTGCGTTCAGTGCATCCACGGCCGACTGGTGAACGCCCTCAAGAAGCAGAAAGCGAATCTTACTCTTGTCGAGTGATGTCTTAGCCATGACAGAAAATTCCCGTCTGAGTCAGAGTTTTCGAAAAAATAAAGTGAAATCAGAAAGTTGCGGTCTTCGCCGCATTGCTGGAGAAGCTATGGTAGCATAGCTTACGATCTTTTCCCGACTTTTGGTCGGATTTTGAACAGCTCCTGGAGGAATCCTGACGCTATGAGTACAACGGCAACGGCGTTCGATCCGCAGACACTTGAAGGACTTCTTACCGACGGTGGTAAGGTCCTGACCGCCCCTGACGATCTGGCCGCCTATGGCTGCGACTGGACCCGCATCTACGACCCGGCGCCACTGGCTGTGGTGCTGCCGAAATCAACGGAGGAGGTTCAGGCCATCGTCCGGTACGCCAATGAGCAGCACATGGCGCTGGTGCCCTCCGGTGGCCGCACCGGCCTGAGCGCAGGCGCTGTCGCCGCCAACGGTGAACTGGTGGTGGCCATGGATCGCATGAACCGGATCCTCGATTTCAATGCCAATGACCGTCTGGTGCAGTGCGAGGCGGGCGTGGTGACCGAGCAGCTGCAGCAGTACGCGGACGAGCAGGGTCTGTACTATCCGGTGGACTTCGCCTCGGCGGGCTCCAGTGAGCTGGGCGGCAACATCGCCACCAACGCGGGCGGCATCAAGGTGATCCGCTATGGCATGACCCGTGACTGGGTACTGGGCCTGAAGGTGGTCACCGGCGCCGGCGAGATCCTTGAGCTTAACAACGGGCTCGAGAAGAACAACACCGGCTATGACCTGCGCCAGTTGTTCATCGGCGGCGAGGGCACCCTGGGCTTCATTACCGAGGCGACCATGAAGCTGGCCCGCCAGCCATCCAACCTGACGGTGATGGTGCTGGGGCTGAATGACCTGAGCAATACCATGGATGTGCTCCAGAGCTTCCGCTCCAAGTTGGATCTGACCGCCTATGAGTTCTTCTCCAATGAGGCGATCGCCCACGTCCAGGCGCACGCGGAGGTGCCGCGGCCGTTCGAGACCGAGTGCCCCTACTACGCGCTGTTGGAGTTCGAGGCGACCTCCGAGGGTGTGATGGAGGAGGCCATGGCGCTGTTCGAGCACTGTGTGGAGCAGGAGTGGGTGGTTGATGGCGTCATCAGCCAGAGCGAGAGCCAGGCACAGAAGCTGTGGCAGCTGCGGGAGCGGATCTCGGAGTCCATTGCGCCGCATACGCCCTACAAGAATGATCTGTCAGTGCGGATTTCGAAGGTGCCGGAGTTCCTGAACGAGATCCATTCGGTGGTGAGCAAGGAGTACCCGGATTTCGAGATCATCTGGTACGGCCACATTGGTGACGGCAACCTGCACCTGAACATCCTCAAGCCGGCGGATATGGAGAAGCAGGAGTTCTTCAAGCGCTGTGAGACGGTGAACGATCTGGTGTTTGATATCGTTCACCGTTATGAGGGCAGTGTTTCCGCGGAGCATGGTGTGGGGATGGTGAAGAAGAAGTACCTCGGGTTTACAAAGAGTGCCGAGGAGATTGCTGTTATGAAGGGGATCAAGAAGGTGTTTGACCCCAACGGCATCATGAACCCGGGTAAGCTGATCGACGCGGACTGACTCAGTTTGTCCGCGGGGCGCTGAAGGTGGCTTCTGGTTTGTTGCGGATAACGAACAGGGGGCTGCTTTCAGCGCCCGCTTTCCTCCATCTTAGCTGCGTTTCCGGGCGCAGGAAACCTACTCCGGCTCACTTCATCAGTGTTGCGCTGTTACGTGGGGTCTCCCGGACTAGTCCCGCATTATGGGGTCAGGAAGGATTTATCCGGCACCTGACCCATAACAAACAGCTTGGTCTGTTGTTTCGCTAGCCCGGATGGGGGCATTGCTCTATCGCTATCGAGCGGGCTGGTTGATCCGCACTATCAACAGTTAATGGCCGTCAAACCAAACCTCAATCTCTGTCCCACTTTGTCCACTCTGGACAACGTTGGGTATCCAGCCAAGCCGCTCGCAGATCAATTGAACGATCAACAATCCGAAGCTCGTTTCCTGAAAACTACCTGACGAGGGCGTGGCCCGCTGGCTTAGTTGAGTAGCAACACGCTCAGGTAAGCCCTCACCGTAATCTCGGATACTCACCCCGCCTGCGAAAGGTTTCACTTCCACAACGTCGCGGGTGTGTTTCAAGGCATTCAGCAACAGGTTACGCAACAGCATCCGCACGAGGGATGGGTCGGCCGTTACCGTCTGAGCCCGATCATCCGGAACGAACCGAAGCCGCGCGTGATAGTCATTCTGGCTGCTCTCCAGCTCTTCCAGGGCCTCTTCAATGCTGTGCTGAAGGTTGAGTCTGCAGGGTTCGTCGGCATCCACATGCCCTCGGGAGAGCTTGAGCAGGATGTCCACATCCGAGTGCATGTCGTCAGTGGCACCCCGGATCCTGGCCAGGGTTCGGCGGTCGGCATCCGACAGTGTTTTGCGTTGCTCAAGGATATCCAGCGCTCCGGTCATTACGGCAAGGGGGGTGCGGAACTCATGGCTGGCGAGTTTTACAAACGATTTCTCACGCTCGACGTAATGCTCAATGGCGTCCAGGAACCGGTTGAAGGCATTGGCAATATCGGCGAATTCCCGGTCACTATAGTGGGTGTTCAGCCGCCGCATGGCTTTTGCGGGCTCAGTGGCCTGAATTTCGGCAGTAAGGTTGCGCAGTGGGTTGACCAAGTGCCTGGCACTGAGGCGCGAAAGCAAGAACCCGACCGCAACCATAACCAGGAGGATGCCGATCAGAACCAGTTGGGTCAGGCGTTCGTGACTCTCCATGATGGAGATGTCCTGAGAAAGGAAAAGACGGCCTGGGGGATCTTCAACGCTCTGCACGCGTACCAGGTAAGTAGCATGGGTAAGTCCAATCTCTCCGGAGTAGGGGGCTGGTTTGTCCCGCAGATACTCGGGCAGAGCTTTGTCACTGTGTCCATCTGGCAGATAAAAGGCGCGAAGTCTCGCGGTTGACCAGCTCTGGGGTGTGGCCCCTTCAATCTGGTCCAGAAAAAACGCCTGCTCTTTGGCCAATTCATTACTCAGAATCGCATTTTCCATATTGTTATAGAAAAGCTCGATGAAAAGGCCTGAAAGAAGTGTCGTCACCAGACTGACGCCAAACAGATAAAAGAAGAGGCGTCTTGAGAGGGAAGGTTTCACTTCTGGAATGCCTCCTCATCATCCGGAGGATCAAGCCGGTAACCGCGGCCATAAATGGTTTTCACCAGGCCATAACCAAGAGACTTTTCCAGGATGCGCCGCAATGAATAAATGTGGGTGCGAAGCGTTTGCCCTTCATCGCCGTCGCTGTCGCCCCAGATGGATTCGGTGAGCTCCTCATGGGAGAGAAAATTTGGGTAGGCACGGATGAGTAATTCAAACAGTTGAGCCGATATGCCGGATAACTCTGCCTTGTGGCCATTCATTTCCACCTGCAGCGTGCCGGGATCGAAATGGACATTGCCTGCGGTGGTGCCGGGCCTTCTCGGCTGATATCGGCGGTACAGCGCGTCAATGCGAAGCTGAAGCTCGCGCAGGTCGAAGGGCTTGACCAGGTAGTCGTCAGCACCCGAGGAAAACCCCTGCTCCTTGTCGGCTATCCCACCCCTCGCGGTCATCAGAATGATCGGGGTGGCGCATTGCAGGTCCTGGCGGATTCGCTGGCAGACGTCGAAGCCTGAAACTCCTGGCAACATAAGATCCAGCACGATCACGTCATAGTCGTTAGTGGCCAGAAGGTGGAGAGCGGTCAGACCGTCGGGTGCAAAGTCGAGCGCGTAGTCCGTTTCTCCCAGGAACTCGAACAGGTTCTCGACCAGATCGACCTGATCCTCGACAAAAAGGACTCGCAAGCGGCGTCTCGTTTCTGAAAAACCGTTGGATTTGAGCGTCATTGGGTTAGCCGTATTAGTACGTATCGCCGGTCTTCGTCCACCACTTTCGTGGCGTCGGGCAGTCTCTCCATAACCGCTTTTTGTCTGTCCTTGGGAGCAGTAACAAAGTAACGCTGAAAGTGGTCATGACGGTATAGGCGTAGTAGGTCATCAGGTGTGATTTCACGCACCTCTCCTTGGGAGTAGAACCGAGCCGAAAATGGCGGTTCCTCAAGGTAAAAAAGGTGGCTGTCCCCTGGCTTTTGGACTGTCTCATAGTGATCAACGATTGGGCGCTCTGTTTTCAACGCCGTTTCGTTCATCGCCATGCTGATCGCAAATGCAGTGAGGATCAGGGGCGCGACGGCGCCTAATGATAGGGCAACCTTGTGGAAGTGGCTGCGCTCCTTTACCCAGTCCGCGACGCCTCTGGCGATGAGAATTGCAGAAAAGGGAAGCGAGGGCAAAGCATACGTCCAGAGAGTATTACTGGCGAGCGAGAAGAACAGCATGGGAGTCAGCGCCGCCAGTGTAATGAACCACGTATGGTGCTCATGCTTCAGGTGGCTTAAAAGCCTGCGATGGTAGCCCCGAATAACGCCAACCAGCAGTCCCCCAACTGCAAGTATGCCCCATGGAAATGAGGCCCACGTCCAGAATACCCAGATCATGCCTTTCGGGTGGACATGGGCATTGCCGTACAAATCGCCCGTCCAGCCTGGATCAAGAAATCGCTTGATGTGCTCGCCAATGATGAAATAGTCGAGGAAACCTGGTGTCTTGATCTCTGCGGCAATGTACCAGGGTAAGCTCAGTCCGAGCGTGATTATCGTTCCCCTGACCCATGGGAGATCAGGCAGGTACGAATACCAGGGCCGATGAGTGATGATCGTTAGCGACACTGGCACCGCGACCAGGACCAGAGCCAGCGGCCCCTTGGACAGCAGCCCGATCACGAGCCCAACGAAAAACAGCCAGCGCCAGACGGCGGCCTGATGTGCGATAACCATGCCAAAACTGACCAGGCTCAACGTGGTTCCCAGTGTGAGGAACGGGTCTGTCATCACCGCGCCCGCACTGATATAGGTAAGCGCCATGGTGGACAGAATGAGTGCCGACCACCGGCTCACTATTGCGCCATGCGCGGTCAGGGCATAATGCCATGTCAACCAGACCACGGCGGCGATACTCAGCCACGACGGAAACCGGACCGCAAACTCGTTAAGACCAAGCAGTTTGATTGCGCCGGCTTGAGCCCAGAAGGATAGAGGCGGCTTACCCCAGAAGGGTACGCCTGCCTTGAACCACGGCGTGATCCAGTCACCTGTCTCAGCCATGAGGCGAGCAATTTCCGCATAGCGCGGCTCGGTTGTATCAGCAAAGGGAAACACGACCATGCTCAACCAGCGACTCACCAGAATCACGGTCAGAAGTCCAAACCAGAACCCCGCGCTCTTAGCCCAGTTGAGCATACTCGCGACGCTCCTGAGTCGGTTGGCTTGCACGCTGTGGCTCGGGAGTGCTCTCGACCACCTCTTGTTCGAGGTACACAGGCCTCTGCTTTGATTCCATATAGGTTTTCCCCACGTACTCACCCACAATACCGATCGCTAACAACTGGATGCCGCCCAGGAAGGTGATGATTGCAACCAGCGATGGGTAGCCACTGGTGGTCTCACCGAAAAGCGCAGCTTTGGCAACGATCCAGACGCCGAAAAGCGCCCCCAGTGTTGCGGCAATAACGCCGGCACCGGTTGCCCAGCGAAGGGGCGCTGTTGAGAACGAAGTCACGCCTTCGAGCGCCAGACTCAGCAGCCCGAAATAGTTCCACTTGGTCGTGCCAGCCGCCCTGGGATCGCGGTCGTAGGGAAGAACGACAGTCGGCATGCCAACCCAGGCAAACAGTCCCTTCATGTACCGGTTCCGCTCGCCCAGCCTGCGCAGTGCGCTAACCGCGCGGCGGCTCATGAGCCGGAAGTCACCTGTATCCACGGGAATGGATTGGCGACAGACTCGACTCAGAAACCGGTAGAACATGTAGGCGCTGAACCGCTTGAACCAGCCTTCTCCCTCACGTGAGCGGCGCTGCATCAGGACAACATCAACACCATCCCGCCAGTGCTCAACCATTGTCGGGATCAACTCAGGCGGGTCCTGAAGGTCAGCATCAATGATCACCACGGCGTTGCCATCAGCATGGTCTATACCCGCAGTAAGGGCCGCTTCTTTGCCGAAGTTCCGGCTTAAACGGACCAGACGGACGCGTTCATCCTGATGGACACGCTCAAGCAGAAACTCCGCACTGCCATCGGTACTGCCATCATCGACGAATACCAGTTCACAGTTCATAGCCAGTTGAGCGGCAACAGGGTGGAGGCGTTCAAGCAGCAGCGGCAGCATCTCGCGCTCATTACAGAAAGGAATGATGATGGATAGCAACGCTGAGGAATGGGTTTGCGCGGGATGGACTCTAATCATTGAAAACGACCCTCTCGAACATGAGGTAATTCAGGCCAGCAACCACCGCGGTTGTCAGGATTTGTGATGACATGACGTCAAGCGCCAGTGACTGATGGAGCCAGGCAAAAATGCATAGATTGGCAAACCAGCTTGCCGGACAGGAGATCAGGTACAGCTGAAACGCCCGGCCATGGGGGCCGGTATAACGGAAGGTGATTCGCCGCTGCAGGCCATAGTTGACCAGAGCGCCAGCTCCGCCGCCGACAGCGGTAGCCCACAACGCGTTGGCCCCTTGCTGGATCAGCAACCCCATAAACGCCCAATGCACAAGCGTTGACAGCCCCCCGCAAAGGAGAAAACGCGTTACGCGAAGACAGATTGTGGCCAGAGAAAGCGCTTGTGTTTTCATAACCACAAGCTTACTGGGGGAGGTATAAAATGGGTGTTCAGAAAAAGTCAGGGAAAAATAAAGACTGCGTAAGTATCTGAATTCAGAGGATGTCATTAACCGGTAAGTAGCGACACCGTCGTGTGCAGTACAGGCGATCAATCGGTTCGGGCAGCATCAACGGTTGTACGTCAAATGTGTGTGCGTGCAGCATCTCTTACCGCACGGACCGGTGGATAAAGGGACCGCCTGGATATATTTCATGGGAAATTGGTCAACTATCTGGAGGCTGACGTCTATCCCTGTTCCTCACCGCTATTAAGGTACTCGTCCAGCAGCGGCCTGAAATCGGTCTTCACGCCCAGGCGTTTCATCATCCAGTAGTGGCCGGCGATCATGCGGTCGATGAGGATGCTTTCGACCGGGGGCTTGAAGGCGTCCAGGTACTGGAAGACGGTGCGAGTGTTGGCGGCGACCTGTTGGTGGATGTCGGACTGGCCGTAGTCGTAGGGCTGGTTGGCCGGGTCCAGGGGCTGGTGGAAGATGTTGCGCCACATGGCGTAGTACTCGGGATCCACCGGCGGGTGGTCTTCCACGCGGGCGCCGAGGTGGATGAGGTGCTGGTCCAGCGCGGCGTAGTCTTCATTCAGGGCGTCGATAATGCAGTTGCGGTAGGCCGCGACTGTTGAGGGCCGCAGGCTTTTGACGCAGCCGAAGTCGTAGAGCACCACGGTGCCGTCGGGCCGGTAGGCGAAGTTGCCGGCATGGGGGTCGCCGTGGATGCAGCGGTGGCGGAACAGGCCGTCGGCCATGGTGCGGAAGATGCGGTGGCCGATGCGGTTGATGGTGTCCTGGTCGTAGCGTTCGCGCGTGACCTCGCTGATGTGATCGCCTTCGACCTTCTCCATGGTAAGCACGCGGCGTGAGCTGCGCTCGGGAATGACCTCGGGGATCAGGATGCCGTCGTCGCCCCGGTGTTGGTCCGCGAAACACTGGATGTTGCGGGCTTCGTGCTCGTAGTCGAGTTCCTCGTGCAGTCGGTCGCGGATTTCGTTGAAGAGGTCGTCGACGCTTTCCTTGGGCATTTTCAGCAGACCGCCCAGGCGCAGGGCGGTGCGCAGCTGGCGCAGGTCTGAGTCGCAGGAACGGTCGACGCCGGGGTACTGGACCTTGATGACCACCTCGCGACCGTCGTGCAGCTTCCCGGCATGGACCTGGCCTATGGAGGCAGCAGCGTAGGGGGTTTCGTCCACGCAGGCAAACAGACTCTCCAGCGTTTCGCCGAGTTCCTGCTCGATCTGGTCGCGAATGATTGCGAACTCCATGGTTGGCGCTTCTTTCTGGAGGCGCTGCAGGGCGTCGGTGAGTTCCCGGGGGAGGAAATCCTGGGTCTGGGAGGCGATCTGGCCGACCTTCATAACGGCGCCCTTGAGTTCGCCCAGGGTATCGACGATCTCTTCCGCCATGCGGGAGTAGTAGTCGCGGCGGCTCTCCTCGCTCTCTTCGCTGAACAAGCCACGGGCCTTGCGGGCGGCGTAGCTGGAAGCGACGGAGCCGGTCATTCCGGCCAGTCGGAAGAAGCGCCCGGTACGGGTTGTTACCGGTTTGCGGCTCATGAAGTGGCGTGACTCCGCTCAGGATACAGTGGTTTCAATGCTCAGCCGGTCTTCCAGGGTGAGGGACAGCGCATCACCGGGCGCGAGTTTCCCCACGCCGGCTGGTGTTCCCGTCAGCACAACATCCCCGGGTTCCAGCGTAAAGTGCTTACTCATATACGACACCAGGGCCGGAATGGGTTTCAGCATGTCGGCCGTGTCCCCATGCTGGCGGGCCTCGCCATTGATGTGCAGGCTGAAGTGGAAGCGCCGGGTGGCGGGAAACTGCTCCCTCGGCACAAATGCTGAGAGCGGGCAGGCGCCGTCAAAGGCCTTGGCGATTTCCCAGGGGTGGCCGTTCTTTTTGAGTTGGCTCTGGGTTTCGCGGAGGGTCAGGTCCAGGGCGAGGCCGAGCCCGGAGATGGCGCCTTCAACGTCTTCCTCGGTGGCGTGGCTCAGGCGTGAGCCGAGCAGAAGCGCGAGCTCGGCCTCATAGTGTACCGGCTCGTCCACCGCGGCAAGCGGTATACCGGCTTCCAGTTCCGTTACCGCCGAGGGCGGCTTGATGAACAGCAGCGGCTGCGTGGGCACGGGGTTGTCGAGTTCCGCCGCATGCTCGGCGTAGTTGCGGCCCACGCAAACCACCTTGGTGATGGGGGTGTCATTGCAGTTGCCGTCCTGAAAGCGCGCCCGAGGCATCATAATCGCTATCTCCAATCCTGGTTCGACTGACCGCGGACTATAGCACCTTCTATGGTCGCTTCATGGAGTAAGGCGTACCACACGGCCATCCGGTGCGTCGGTCAGCAGCCACAGCGCGCCATCCGGGCCCTGGGCCACGGCGCGGATCCGCTCGCCCCAGTCGGTCAGCAGGTCTTCTTCCTGGACAATCCCTTCACCATCCAGCCTCACACGCACCAGCTTCTCCATGACCAGTGCCCCTATAAAGAGGTCTCCCTGCCATTCGGGGAACAGCTCGCCGGTGTAGAAGGCCATGCCCGAGGGCGCGATGGAGGGATCCCAGTAGTGCAGGGGCTGGGCCATGTCTTCCTTGTGGGTTTTCTCGGAAATGATGCTGCCGTCGTAATCAATGCCGTAGGTGATCTCGGGCTAGCCGTAATTGGTGCCGGCTTCAATGATGTTGATCTCATCACCGCCCTTGGGGCCGTGTTCGTGGCTCCAGATGGCGCCGGTGTCCGGATGGCGTGTCATGCCCTGGATGTTGCGGTTGCCATAGGTATAGAAAGTGTCGTTCACATCCGGGTCGTCCAGGAAGGGGTTGTCCGGCGCGGGGTCGCCTTCAAGGGTGATGCGGTGGACGCCGCCGGCATCGTCATCGGTCTTCTGTGCCCGCTGCTTCTGCCCGCGATCACCCACGGCGATGTACAGGTTGTTATGGTCGTCGAAGACCATGCGGCCAGCGAAGTGGCGTGAGGTGCCGGACCGGGGCTCGGCGGTGAAAATCACATCGCGGTCTGTCAGGCGGTGATCCCTGAGGGTGGCATGCATCACGCGGGTGGTCATGCCCTCATTGTTGCGGTGGGCGTAGCTGATGACCAGTTCCTTGTTCTCCTCGAAGTCCGGGTGGAGTACCACATCCAGAAGGCCACCCTGGCCCCGGGCGGCAACCTCGGGTACGTTGCCGATGGCGTCCTCCCGGAGGGTACCGTCTTCGATCAGGCGCAGGCGCCCGGCGCGCTCGGTGACCAGGGCGTCACCGTTGGGCAGGAAGGCGATGCTCCAGGGGTGTTCCAGCCCTTCGGCAACGGTCTCGACCTGGAAGTCGTGGTGCTCGGATTCGAAGCTCTGGGCGGTGCATGGGGCCGACGTGAGGGCGAGGGCCAGGATAAGCAGCTTGCTGGGGTTCATGGGGCCTCCGTATGGGTCAGTCTTTGACTGGCTCCGTACTGACTGTACGTGACTTGGGCGGATTTGGGGCAGGGGGAGTGGTCATTTATAAGGGTTGTTGATGCTTGTGGATGATCGATATTTATTTGATTGATGTCACCCAGGGGATTACGTTGATTGTCAGCTGGTTGCATGGGCGGGAGCGGGGAACGCTTCACGGGAATCGCCACGAGTACATCCCTGTAGGCTGCTCTTCCGCCATCCATGGCTCCAGAGCTTCCCGTGAAGCGTTCCCCGCTCCCGCCCTTCAAGCGTCACGTGGCTTCCAGATTACAAGATTGAACGACTACACGGAGATTGAGTAATGCGTGCCATTCTGTGCCACGAATACGGCCCCGCCGATAAACTCCAGATCGGCGAACTGGATTCACCCGAGGTTAAGGGTAGTGGGGTCAAGGTCCGGGTCAAGGCGGCCGGGCTGAACTTTCCGGATACACTGATCATCGAGGGCAAGTACCAGCTCAAGCCGCAGATGCCGTTTGCGCCGGGCGGTGAGATGGCCGGCGAGGTGCTGGAGGTGGGTGAGAAAGTGACCCGCTTCAAGCCCGGAGACCGGGTTATGGGGCTGACCGGTTACGGCGCCTTCGCGGAGGAGATTGTGGCGCCGGAAGGGCAGTTGATCCCGATTCCCGAGGGTATGAGTGATGAGGAGGCGGCGTCTTTCTCCATGGTCTACGGCACCTCCTACCACGCCCTGAAGCAGCGCGCGAACATTCAGGAGGGCGAAAAGCTGCTGGTGCTGGGCGCCAGTGGCGGTGTTGGTCTGGCCACGGTGGAACTGGGCAAGGCCATGGGCGCGCACGTGATTGCAGCGGCTTCGAGCCAGGCCAAGCTGGATGTGGCGAAGGAGGCCGGTGCGGATGAGCTGATCAACTACACCGAGGAGAACCTCAAGGATGCCGTGAAGAGCCGTGCGCGCCAGGGCGTGGACGTGGTCTATGATCCTGTCGGCGGCGACTTCACCGAGCAGGCACTGCGCTGCATGGCCTGGAACGGTCGCCACCTGATCGTGGGCTTTGCCGCTGGTGATATTCCGCAGATCCCGGCCAACCTGCCCCTGCTCAAGGGCTGTTCCGTGGTGGGCGTGTTCTGGGGCAACTTCACCATGAAAGAGCCCGAGACCAACATGCAGAACATCATGGAACTGCTGAAGCTCTATGGTCAGGGCAGGATCCGGCCGCGTGTCAGTGAGGTGCATCCCTTTGAGGATTACGTTAACGCCCTGAACGGCCTTAGTGAGCGCCGTGCTACCGGGAAGATTGTGTTGAAGGTGGCGGATTAACCCGCCATCTCCAGTTCATACCCCAGCTCCAGCAGCAACCGCTCCTGCCCGTGCCCGGCGGCCAGGTGGACGCCGATGGGCAGGCCGGCTTCGGTCCAGCCCATGGGCATGGACAGGGCCGGCCCGCCGGCGGTGTTGCAGTAGGGCGTGAAGCTTACGTAGGCGGAAAGGCGCTCCATCAGGGTGTCGTAGGGCACGTCCGGGTGCAGCCAGCCGAGCTCTGGCGTGGTGTGGCCGAGCACCGGTGAGAGCAGGATGTCGTAGTCCTCGAAGAAGCGGGCGTACTGACTCCGGGTGCGCTTGAGCCGCGTGATGATGGCCGGAAGGCGGTGCATGTTGCGGCGGAAGCGCTGGTAGAGCCCACGGCTCAGCCCGTCCACCTGGTCTGCGTCGAAGCCCTTGCCGAAGGCGAATCGCCCCCCGCTGGTAGCCAGGAATGAGAGCATGCCCCAGTAGTGCTTGAAGTCCTCCGGGAACGAGGGATCCACCGGTGGGGCCACGGGCTCGATCCGGTGGCCGTTGAGCTCCAGCTGGTGGGCGGTGTCCTCCACGGCGCGCCGGGTGGCCTCGTCGGTCGGGGTGCCGTTGATGGAGTCCGGCATCAGGCCCACGCGGCACCGCTTCTGGCCCGGCCCCTGGACATGGCCGATGGGCGGTAGTTTGCGGTTGCGGTGCACGCGTTCCATTTCGGCATGAAATAGAGCAGTGTCACGGACCGTGCGGGTGACCACGCCTTCGCTGACCACATTGATCGGTAGTGGGCGGGCGGTTTCACTGACAGCATGGCGCCCGCGTGTGGGCTTGAGCCCGACCAGGCCGCAGCAGGCAGCGGGAATGCGGATGGAACCACCGCCATCGTTGGCATGGGCCATGGGGACGGCGCCAGCCGCGACCATGGCCGCGGAACCACCTGAGGAACCGCCGGTTGAGAATGCCGGGTTCCAGGGGTTGCGGGTCGGCTCGTCGTGGGCCGGTTCGGTGGTGGCGTTGAAACCGAACTCGGGGAGAGCCGTCTTGCCAAGCAGAGTCAGGCCCGCAGCCAGGAATTCCTTTGCGTAGGCGCCGTCGTGCCTGGCCGGGTGCGGCTGGATGGCGGCGGAGCCATGGCGGCTGGGAATCCCCTTGAGGTCGGTGTTGTCCTTGAGCAGTGACGGGATGCCGGACAGGCTGCCGTTTCGACCCGGGGTACTTTGCCGTGGCTCGTGGAAGCATTCCGCCACCAGAGCGTTAAGCTGTGGATCCAGCTGGCGCAGGCGTTCGATGGCGGCCCGGGTCACGTCCTGCTTGGAAACCGTGCCTCGTTTGAGTCGTTCCTTCAGCGCTACCGCATCATCGTTGCCCAGGGCATCGTCCTGGAAGGCATGGATCTTCGGCGTTGGATCTGTCATCGATACTCTCCCTCAGAAGGCGATCTCGCCGCGGTCGATGGCTGCCACGGTGGCCTTGTCCAGTTCCTGGTAACCGTTGCCGCCCGGCAGTAGCGCGAACACCTGATCGCCTTCGTCGCCCGGGTGCCAGGCCTGCTTCTGGAGGTCGTTTTTCTTGTACTTGAAAGTGCCGGTGGTCTCGATGGCTTCGGTCAGCCGCAGGAAGACAGGCACCGCGTAGGGCGGAAGGTTGTCTTTCAGATAGCGGTGCAGGGCATCCAGATCCGGCGCCTGGTCGCGCGGCACCAGGGTGGCCATGCCCGCCTTGCCGTCATGGCCCGGGATGGCCACGCCGTAGACGACAATGTCCTCAAAGCCCCCGAAGCCGTCGATGATGTTCTCCACTTCGTTAGTGGAGACGTTTTCGCCCTTCCAGCGGAAGGTGTCGCCCATGCGGTCGACGAACTGGAGATGGCGCCAGCCGATGTCGCGCATCATATCGCCGGTGTTGAACCAGGCATCGCCCTTTTTGAAGGCGTCCCGAATGATGGACTTCTCGGTATCCTCCCTGCGGGTGTAGCCCTCGAAGTTCCACTTCTGGTTGATCTCGCCGATCAGCAGGCCGGGCTCGCCTTTTGCGACTTCCTGCAGCTTGCTCTGGTTGTCCCGGATGGGTTCCTTGGTGCCTTCCTTCACCTTCACGAGCTTGTAGGGTGCCGTGGACATGCCCACGGTGCAGTCGAGGTTGAAGACGTTGGTGAACCCGATGTTGCCTTCGCTGGAGGCGTAGAACTCCGCCACCTGTTCGATACCGAAGCGCTCCTTGAACTCGTTCCAGATGGAGGGACGGAGCCCATTACCGATCATCTTACGCAGTGGATGGTTGCGATCCTGGGAGGTGGCTGGCTGGTTCAGCAGGTAGCGGCAGAGTTCGCCCACGTAACCGAAAGTGGTGGCGCCGTAGTAGCGCACGTCATCCCAGAAGCGGCTGGCACTGAACCGGCGTTTCATGACCAGTGATGAGGCCCCGGAGAGCACGGAGCCCCAGCATACCAGCAGTGCCGTGCCGTGGTAGAAGGGCAGGCTGCAGTAGAGCACGTCGTCCGGCGTCATGTTCAGGGCCATGAGCCCGAAGCTGCCGCTGGCCTTGAAGAACTTGCGGTGGCTGCTCGGGGCTGCCTTGGGCAGGCCGGTGGTGCCGGAGGTGTAGATGTAGACGGCGGTGTCGCCGAGCCGGGGTGGGTCCTTGGGCGCGGGATCCAGTGTATCGACGGTACTGATGGCCTCGGCGAGATTGGTATAGCCCTCTGGGGCGTCGCCGAAGTCGCTGCGGGTATCCCGGTCGGCAAGGTACAGCAGGGTGTTGTCACCCTCCGGCGTGACGCGGTCCCGTATGGCTTCAAACGTGTCCAGGAGTTCCTCGCCCACCACAACCTTTTCCGGCTCGACCAGACCAATGCTGTGTACGAGGACGTCACCTTTCTGCGAGGTATTGAGCATGGCACAGGCAATGCCCATCTTGCCCGCGCCGGTGACGACCGCCAGGAGTTCCGGGCGGTTCTCAAGCAGAACGCCAATGGTGTCACCGCGTTTCAGGCCCTGGCTGCGGAACCAGTGGGCGTACTGGTTGGCCCATTGGTTGAACTGGTGCCAGGTGAGGGTCTGCTCGCCGTAGTGGATGGCAGCGTTTTCGCTGTGGCGGCGTGCGTTGCGTTCGACGAAGGTGCCGATGCTCTGGGCCTTTTCGTCGTCGCTCATTGAATAGTAGTAGAGGCCCCGGGCCATGTAGGGAGCCTTGCGGATGAGGCCGGGGACTTTGCGGATGACGTCAGTTGCTTTGATCTGATCCGTGGTCATGGTGATCCTATATCGAGGCGTTTGGAGGAGGGGGAGCGGGGAGTCCTTCACGGGAAGCTCTGGAGCCATGGATGGCGGAAGAGCAGCGTACAGGGATGTATTTACAGCGTTTCCCGTGAAGGACTCCCCGCTCCCCCTCTTAGTACGAAGTCTCAATCGTCGAGGAAAAAGTCCTTCATCAGCTCCGGCCCGTTCGGGTCATAGCGATAGTGCTCCAGATCGCTTACACCCTCTTCCGCCAGCACATCGTCATCGATCAGGCACTGCCCGGTGGTGTGCGAGGGCGGGCGCTGGAGGATGGCGGCGGCCGCGTCGCCCATGATCTCGGGCTTGCGGCCCTTCGCCATCAGGTCCGGGCCGCCCACCTCGAACTCGATCGCGGCGGTGGCGATCAGGGTCCGTGGCCAGAGCGCGTTCACCGCGATGGGCATCTTGCGGAACTCTTCCGCCATGCCGATGGTAAGCATGGACATGCCGTACTTGCTCACCGTGTAGGGCGCGTTACTGGCGAACCACTTCGGGTTCAGGCTGATGGGGGGCGCCAGGTTCAGGATGTGCCCGTGGTCGGATTCGCGCAGCCAGGGCAGGGCGGCCTGGGAGCAGACGAAGACCGCGCGGGCGTTGATCGACTGCATCAGGTCGTAGCGTTTGACCGGCAGGTCGGCCACGCCCTGGAGGCGGATAGCGCCGGCGTTGTTGACCAGGCAGTCGATGCCGCCGAAATGGTCGGCGGCTTTCTGCATGACCTCTTTGACCTGGTTCTCGTCCTGCACGTCCAGCTTCAATGCCAGTGCCTTGCTGCCTGTCTCTTCCACTTCCTGGGCCACCGTGTGGATGGTGCCGGGCAGCTTGGGGTGCGGTTCATCGGACTTCGCCGCGATGACGATATTGGCGCCCTGGCGGGCGCAGGCCAGGGCAATGGCGCGGCCGATGCCGCGGCTGCCGCCGGTGATGAAGACGGTTTTTCCGTAAAGCGTGCTCGTCATTGTAATTCTTCTCCTGGATTGGGCGACCCCTGGGCAGAGACAGACTTGAGAGCCTGTCGGTTACGGACAGTGTCTCCTTCAGCCTCGGTGACTTCAATGCCGAGATCGTCCATTCTGGAGCCGGTGTCTGAAGCTGTTCGCTCACAACATAAGGCTGATAAGCCAAGCTGATATTGGCCCCAGTGACACAACCCGGTGAGGGTGATGACCAATCCCCTCCCGTGCCGATCCCAGGTCCAGGCATATCGCAGAATTCGAGGGGGTTCTGTCAGGTGACCTGGAACGGAGCCTCGCTGGAGGCGTTATCGCTTGGCTTCAATGGCAGCGTCACAATCACATGACACCCAGCGGTGTCTGCGTTGGGGGAGTTCAGGGAGAGCGTTCCCTGATGCAGTTCAGCGATCCGCTTGGCAATGGCAAGACCCAGCCCGGCGCCGGTTCCCTGTCGCTGATCCAGTCGCGTGAATCGGCTGACGGCTCTCTCGCGCTCCCCGGGAGGAATGCCCGGTCCCTGGTCGGTCACCATAACGGTCGCTTTATCAGTGCTGGCCTCAAGGGTCAGGATGACCTCGGTATTGGCTGGACTGTACTGGATGGCGTTGGCGAGCAGCGAGCGGAGCATCGTCGTGATGAGTGAGGGGTGGCAGTCGATGTTCAGGGACTCAGTGCTGGTTTCGAAGCTGAGGTCGATGGCATTGTCCAGGGCGATTGGCATGATCTCGGCGACTGTGTTGCGAATGAGAGAGGGAAGCTCAGTGGACTCCATGGTGCTGTGGCTTGTGGCGTCCGCATCAAGCCGACTCAGCAGCAGTATCTGGTCCACGAGATGACTCATCCGGTCGACGGACGACATCAGCCCGGCGCCTTCCCCGGGGTGACGGGATTCCAGCCGTTCAAGGTTCAGCCTCAGTGCGGCGAGCGGTGTCCGGAGTTCATGGGCGGCATCGGAGGAGAACTGCCGCTCCCGCTCGAATGCCTTGTCGAGACGATTGAGAAGCGTGTTCACCGCCTCCACGAGCCCCTGCACTTCCCTGGGCGCATGGCGCTCATCCAGCACATGCAGGTGTTCAGGGGCCATATGGCGTATTGGGCGCTCGATGTTGCGCAGTGGCCGGAAGCTCAGGTGGATGACGACGAGCGATGTCAGGAGCAATAACGGCAGCGCCGCGATGATGGGGACGACGTTACCCCAGGCCAGTTCGCCGCTCAGTTCGGATCGCACATCCGCCCTCTGGGCCGTTCTGATCCAGTGGCCCGTTGCGGGGTCTTTCAGTGTGAAGGTTCGCCACTGGTAACCCCCGGAATCGACCCAGTCATAGCCGGCTTCCAGCTCCTCCTGGCGCTCGGCGTGCAGTGTGTCGAGCATGGGGTCGCCTTTGGCGTTCCAGACCTCGAAAGCAATCTTTTTCTCGTACTTGTGACCGAGTCCCCCCGGGAGTATCTCGTCATAATCCCCCTCCATTTCGATTCCCAGCATTGTTGAGGTGGGAAGTTGAAGGGTCTGTTCCAGGGTGTGTGAGAGCTGTTCGGGCGATTGGGTTTCAGAAAGATGACGCAGAAGGCCCTGGACGATGCGGGTGCTCTGGGCGAGCTCGGCGTCGAAGATCTCATTGAGCTCGTGGTTGCTTTCCAGGTAGGCCCAGAGCGTTGCGCTGGTGGCAAGCAACAGCACAACGGCGGAAATGGCCATTGTCAGCGTTCGGGTCAGTGACATCAGGAAGGGAGCTCCAGAGCCTCTGGATTGAGCAGGTAGCCAACGCCGCGAACGGTCTTTATTGCCTCTTTACCGATCCGCCGTCTTAGGTGGTAGATGTGAACCTCCAGTGTGTTGCTCTCCACCCCCTGGTCCCATCCGTACAGTTGTTCCTCCAGCCGCTGACGGGATGCGACGCGTCCGGGGTTCTTCATGAGATACAGCAGGATCTGGTATTCACTGCGAGGCAGACGGCTCTGGTGCGAGTCGGTACTCAGCGTGGCGTCCTCCGTATCCAGCACCAGGGCGCCTACCTGGAGGTTCCTGGAGGGCGCCGCACCCGAACCGCGCCGCTGAATGGCCCTGATACGGGCCTTCAGCTCAGCCATGGCGAAGGGTTTCGTCAGGTAGTCGTCGGCCCCGGTATCCAACCCCTGAAGCTTGTCATCCAGCTGGCTCCGGGCCGTCAGAATGATGATCGGGGTGTTGATACCACTGGAACGGACCTTCTGAACGATATCCAGCCCATCCATGCGCGGTAGCGTCAGGTCCAGTATTGTCAGGTCAAAATGCTCATCGAGCAGTGCCTGGCAGGCTTGGCGTCCATCGTCGAGCCAGTCAACGGTGTGCTGGTCTTCGCGCAGCATGTCGACCATCGTGGTGGCCAGTGGATGATCGTCCTCAACCAGAAGGATTCGCATAGGCGTCCTATAGGATCACAGGTCTGCGGGAATTGTTTTTGATTCTACCAAGCGCTTGGATCATGAACAGCTTGATTCTGACCATGACCTGCATCCCACGGGGTCGCCAGCCTGCCGGGTTTCGCCGCTGGCCCTACCCACCGGGAATACAATGTACTCTTTTGACTGTGTAACGGGTTCTGCCATTGATTCCAGCTTTTTGATCAATGCCTCGTCATCACGCTCAACAGAGACCAATTGGGGGGTGGGCTGCGCGACTGAATCCAGCCTGGAAAGAAGCGTGGAACGCGGCATACTGTGAACCCTGGCGCTGCTGTAAAACCGCGCAGAGAAAGGGATCTCGCCTGTATACACCAGATCCTCTAGTTCCCATTGGGGATGGTTTCGTATCTCGCGGACAAGCGTCTTTTCGGTTTCCAGATGCTCAGGGTTGGCTGTGGACCAGAGACCAAGACCGATACCGAGCAATGGAACCATCAACGCGGGAGCGAGGCTTGCCCTTCTGTGATCAGATATCCGATTCAGTGGAATCAGTGCGGACAGTATGATGCCAAGAAAGGGGAGCCCCGGCAGCACATAGGTCCACAGAATGTTCCCGGAAAGGGAGAAGAATACGGCCGGCGTCAAAGCGCTCATGAGAACCAGCCCGGTGATGCCCTTATGTGTACCCTGCCAGTGGTGCAGCAACCGCGAACCGCGGTGATAACGGCGGATGCAGGCCACGGCCCCGATCAATCCCCACGGAAAGCTCGCCAGTATCAGATGGAGCCAGATGGTGCCGCGGGGGAACTCGTGGGCATTGCCATAGAGGTCCCCATTCCAGTCACTGATCAGGAACCGCTTGAAGTGCTCGCCGACGATGAAGTAATCAAGAAAACCGGGTGTCTTGATCTCGGCAAGCACGTACCAGGGAACCGTGAGCGCCAGCATCAGGCCGGTTCCGCGGATCCAGGGAAAATTCTGGCGCAGTGCCCGCCACTGTTGATGGACGATCACCCACGCGGCGACGGGCAGGCCGGTTAGCACCAGCGTCAGCGGACCTTTGGCAAGTAGCCCGATGGCGAGCCCCACAAAGAGGAGCCATCCCCAGGTCGCATTTCCACCCTGCAACCGGATGAGCACGCTGCCGAGGGCCAGTGTTGTGCCCAGCGCCAGAAATGAGTCTGTCATGACGGTGCCGGCACTGAGAAACCCAAGCAGCATGGTTGAGTAAATGAGGGCTGCCCACACCGTCTCGTGTGAAAACAGCGCAGATCCCGAGTCCGGCAGGAAGGCGGCGCGGGTTCGCATGACAAGAATCACAATGGCAAGATTCGCAAGCCAGGAGGGGAGCCGACCGGCGAATTCACTGATACCCAGCCACCGGAAAGACAGTGCCTGAGCCCAGAAGGAGAGCGGAGGCTTGCCCCAGAAAGGAACCCCTTCCCGAAACCAGGGTGTGATCCAATCCCCGGAAACGGCCATCAGGCGAGCGATTTCCGCATACCGTGGTTCCGTTGTGTCCATGAACGGGACCAGGGCGGACAGGCCGAGCCGTGACAACAGAACCAGTCCGAGCAGCGACAGCAGGAACTTAAGATGAAACTGCATGATTAACGGTTCTCCTCGGCTGGCTTTCAGGCCGCGCACTGGTGGCCTGGTCCTGTTCGGCCGAATCATGGGCAACCAGGTACACGGGGCGCTGTTTGGTCTCGATGTAGATTCGCCCCACATATTCGCCGAGCAGGCCAACGCACAGTAATTGGATGCCGGACAGGAAAGTAATGACAGTGATGATTGAGGCGTACCCCGGCGTGGCGACGCCGAACAGCAGGGCCTTCAGGACGACCCAGGCCCCGAAGGCGCCGCCCGTGGCCGCCGCCAACAAGCCGAGTATCAGCGCCAGTCGCAGCGGTTTTACCGAAAATGAAGTGATCCCTTCCATAGCGAGTTGCGCCAGCTTCAGGTAATTCCATTTTGTGTTTCCAGCGGCGCGAGCATCCCGGTTAAACGTCAGAGTGGTGGTCGGCATCCCGACCCAGGCAATCATTCCCTTCAGGTAACGGTTGCGCTCGGGCAGTTCATTGAACGCATCGACCACCCGTCGGCTCATCAGTCGGAAATCGCCGGTATCGACGGGCAGTTCAGCATCACTGATGCGATTCAGTAACCGGTAGAAGCAGGAGGCGGACAGGCGTTTCAGCCAGCTTTCGCCGGCACGCGAATCACGTTTCATCAGGACCATGTCATAACCGGCACGCCACTGCTCCACCATCCGCGGGATCAACTCTGGCGGATCCTGCAGATCGGCATCCATAAGGATGACCGCCTCGCCCAATGCCCGGGCCAGGCCCGCGGACGCAGCGGCTTCCTTCCCGAAATTGCGGGAGAGCTCGATCACACGGATCATTGGATAGGTTATGCGGGCGCTTCTTAACATGGATGACGAGTCGTCCCGGCTACCATCATCGATGAACAGCCACTCTACCGGTTCCCCCAGCTGTCGGCAGGTCTCGGCCAGCCGTCCGAGCAGCTCCGGAATAACCTCGGATTCGTTATGGACTGGAATCACGATGCTAAACACGGGTCTGGTGATGTGCTTATATCGGTCCTGCATTGAAAACCATTCCCCTCGCAACGATGAAGTTAATAATGGTGGCAGCCGATGTCGCCATGAGCTGCGCGACCGCCACCTGCCCCACCAGCTCGGCTGCGGCCATGAAGACCGTCAGGTTGACGATCCATCCAAGCACGGCGCTGGCCAGGTAGCGTGGGAAGGCAGTGCCATGACGAACGGTTGAACGGAACGCGAACCGGTGCTGGCCGATATAATTGATATGGAGGCCAATGGCTGCCCCCACCGCCGTCGACACTGTCGGGTTTCTCCCCTGGCTGACCATGACTGCCATAACCAGCCAGTGAGTTGCTGTCGCAATCGCTCCGACTGCCAGGAAGCGGGACAGATCTGTACTGAGCTTCCGTTTCGGACCGGCCTGACCCACTCAACTCTCCTTAACCGTTGATCAATGCTCTGCATGCTCCCATTGACGGATTAAGGGAGACTTAAGAGGCCTTTTGAGAAATCTTAAGTGGGTCTTAAGGTTTCCCTGTCCCCGCCTTAAGTTTCCTTTAAGCCCCGCCGCCTAATGTGGAAATCGTCCCAGCAGAGCGATGAGCCCATTAGCGGTAGGGGAGTGACCATGAAACGTCCTTTGATGATGCCTGTCAGCCTGAGTACTGAGCGGTCGAGCCTGACCCCGGTAGTGGCTGGTAATGGTTGGACACTGTGCAGTGTGGCCGCGGGGTCGGAGGCTGCGACCCGGACCATCGATTTCATCCGCCAGCGTTTCTGGCTGGCCTATCAGGCACAGCCGAAGTTGCGGATTCCCGACCTGTTGGCACTGGTGTCAGGCCGGGGCGAGCTGATTGCCGCTGTGGGTATCCGGTGCGCAGAGGGCGAGCGACTCTTCCTTGAGGATTACCTGGACCAGCCGGTTGAACAGCTTATTCCCGGAACCCGGCCGGATCGTCGCCACCTGACGGAGATCGCCCATCTGGCGGGTGCCGAAGCCGGTGCCGGCCGCTACCTGTTTCCGGCGCTGTCGAAATACCTGCTTGGCCTCGGCAGCGAATGGGTGGTCTGCACGGGGACGCCCCACCTGCGTAACGGCTTCGAGCGACTGGGTATTGAAGTGCACCCCATGGGCGCGGCCGACCCCTCGCGCCTGGCGGATCAGGGCAAATGCTGGGGACAGTACTACGATCACAATCCCGAGGTGATGGCCCTGAGCGTGGAGCAGGGCCATCAGGCCATGGAACGTGTTGGCCTGATGAGGACGATTGCGGATGCGGCGCCGGAAAGCGGCAGCGGGGGAGGGAACTATGGCGTTATTGCCTGAGCTGCTTAGACAGCAGGCGCTCCGTCACTCCGACCGGTTGGCGCTGGTTGGGCCGGACGAACGCTGGCGGTACGGGGAACTGCTCGAGGCCGCGACCGGGCTTGCCAATGAACTGGTGGACCTCGGGGTGCGCCGGGTCGGGCTGTGCGGGGACAACACGGTTGCCTGGGTCCTCGCCGATCTGGCGTGTCTTCTGGCCGGTATTGCCTGTGTGCCCGTGCCCCCGTTTTTCTCCGACAGCCAGGCGACACACCTGATGGCGCAATCGGGTCTGGACGGGCTGCTGGGCCGGGCGGGAACGCCCATCGGCCATGGTGTCTCGTTCCAGTCACTGCCGCCCAACGCCGAAGCCCAACCGATGCCGGAAGGCACACGCAAGATCACCTATACCTCCGGTAGCACGGGCACGCCCAAGGGGGTCTGCCTGTCCCTGGAGCAGATGACGGCGACGGCGGTCGCCCTGCGGGACCGGCTTGAGGGTGTTGGCCTTGAGCATCACGTCTGCGTGTTGCCGCTGGCAACACTGCTGGAGAACATCGCTGGCGTCTATGTGCCCCTGCTTTTGGGAGGCTGTGTAGAAGTAAAGCCACTCGCGGAACTGGGCCTGTCGGGTAGTAGCGGGTTGGATTTGGCGACGCTGGTCGAGGCATTGCAGCAGAGCCGTCCCCATTCGCTGATCCTCGTTCCGGAGCTGGCCCAGGCACTGGTTTCGGCGGTCGAGCGTGGAGATCTCTCGCCATCGTCATTCCGGTTTCTGGCGGTTGGTGGCGCACGGGTGGCGCCGGAGCTGCTCACGCGTGCGTATCGCATCGGTCTCCCGCTCTATGAGGGCTACGGGCTTTCTGAGTGCGGTTCGGTGGTGGCATTGAACTCGCCGGGACAGAACCGCGCGGGCGCCGTGGGGCGCCCCCTGTCCCATGTCGCCGTAAGGGTCGACAGCGATGGCCACATCCGGGTGCGCGGTAACGGATTTCTCGGTTATCTCGGCAGCGCGGAACCGCTCGATGAGTGGCTCGACACGGGTGACATCGGGGCACTGGACGAGACCGGCTTTCTCTATGTCCGCGGGCGGGCCCGCAATCGTCTGATCACCAGCTTTGGCCGCAACGTCAGCCCGGAATGGATCGAGAGTGAGCTGATTCAGGGGGCTGGCATGGGCCAGGCGTTTGTCTTCGGTGATGGCGAAGCACACCTCAGTGCCCTGGTGGTCGCATCAACGGAAAGAACGGACGAACAGCTCCGGTGCGCAATCGCGAGGCTGAACAGGACGCTGCCGGATTACGCGCGTATTGCCCGGGCTTATCGGCTGGCCAGCCCCCTGTCGGCTGCCTCGGGTTATCTCACAGCAAACGGGCGGCTGATCCGTGACCGCATTGAGTCCGATCTGCCGCATCTGCGGGCGACAGCCCGTTCCTTCGACATCGAACCCAACCAAAGCGAAACAGCAGGAGAAAACACCATGGCCTTTTTCAACCAATTGCAATCAGAGACTGAAGCGGCTCGTGCCCATCTTCACCAGGCGCCGGCACTGCAGGCCATCAAGGAGGGGCGGCTTGGCCTGGCGGGTTACACCTGGTTCCTGACCCAGGCCTACCACCACGTCAAACATACAGTGCCCCTGATGATGGCCTGTGGCGCCCGTCTTCCAGAGCGGCTGGAATTCGTCCGGGAGGCGCTCGTGGAGTATATCGAGGAGGAATACGGCCACCAGGAGTGGATACTGAATGATCTGGCGGCCTGTGGCGTGGATAAGGAAAAGGTGCGCCACGGCCAGCCGGATACCCCGGTTGAGTTGATGGTCGCCTATCTTTACGACCGGGTTCAGCGGGGCAATCCCATGGCGTTCTTCGGCATGGTCCAGGTGCTGGAAGGAACGTCCATCGAGCTGGCAACCCCGATGGGCAAGGCCATCCAGCAGCAACTGGACCTGCCGGACGAGGCATTCAGTTACCTGTATTCCCACGGCGAGCTGGATCAGGATCACTTCGAATTCTACCGGAACCTGATGGATCGGATCACCGATGAGGCCGACCAGCAGGCCATCATCGAATCCGCCCGGATGGTCTACCGGCTTTACGGCGATATGCTTCACAGCATCCCGGTGATGCCGGGTCGGTCCCAGGGAGGTTCCAGCCATGAAGCTGCATGATCGTGTCTTCCTGCTGCTTGGTGGCTCCGGGGGGATTGGTCAGGCACTGATCGCTCCCCTGACGGCGGCCGGCGCACAGGTCATCGTTGCCTCCCGCCGCCCGGAGCAGCTGTCACTGTCCCAGGGCGTAACAACGGCTCGGCTGGATCTTGCAGCCGATGACCTCGACGCCCAGCTCGAGTCGCTGAGTCAGGAGCGGCCGGATATTGATGGCGTGATCCATTGTGCGGGACAGAACCAGTTTGCCGCACTGGCGTCGCTGTCCGTCGAGGATCTGGATGCCCAGATCGCGGTCAATCTGCGGTCCGCGATGCTCGTCGGTCGCCACTTTGCTGAACGCTTCGTCTCGGCGGGCAAGGGGGATCTGGTGTTTGTCGGTTCCACCTTCGGCAGTATCGGTTATCCCGGCTATACGGCCTACTGCGCCACCAAATTCGGTCTGCGTGGTTTCACCGAGGCCCTGCGTCGGGAGCTGGCGGACACGCCCGTGCAGGTTCTCCATGTGGCGCCCCGGGCGACCATCACCGCGATGAATCCGGAGTCGGTCAATGCAATGAACCAGGCGCTTGGCAACACCATGGACCAGCCAGCGACCGTCGCCGACCAGATTCTTGCAGCCATGCGCCAGGACCGGTCAAGGCGTCTGCTGGGCTGGCCGGAAAAACTGTTCGCCGTGATCAATGGCGTGCTTCCGAAAGTCGTGGACCGGGCACTGAAAAAGCAGTTGCCAGTGATCCGGCGGTATATGGGAACGGGGGTCTCATCATGAGGGTTTGCTTTGCTGTGCTTATGGCACTTCTGACACTGCCGGCTTCGGCCGCGTCCATGTCGGATCAATTGCTGGATATTCAGCATCGCTGGGCAGCGATCCAGTATGGCCTGGATGAAAATAAGCGTGCGGATGCCTTTGAAGGGCTCGCAGCTGAGACAGATTCGCTTGTTGAAGGCTATCCGGATCGCGCCGAACCTCTCGTCTGGCGGGGCATTGTGTTGAGTACCTGGGCCGGTGCCTCCGGTGGATTCAGTGCGCTGGGGCTGGTCAGTGACGCACGGGAAGTGCTTGAGAAAGCACTTGAGATTGATCCGAAGGCCCTGGAGGGCTCTGCCCATACCTCTCTGGGGAGTCTCTACTATCAGGTGCCGGGCTGGCCGCTGAGTTTCGGGGATGATGAGCTGGCTCGCGAGCACCTTCGCGAGGCACTGTCGATCAACCCGAATGGCATCGACCCCAACTATTTCTTTGGCGACTTCCTGGTTGAGCAGGGCAAGGAGAAGCGGGCCAGAACCTATCTGGAACGGGCCCTCGACGCGCCTGATCGCCCCACCCGCCCGCTGGCCGATAAGGGGCGCCGCCAGGAAATCAGGGCACTGCTGGAGACGCTCTGACCGATGGTGGCCGTGCCTGTCATGGTGAATCTGCTCCTGGATGGGGCGAGTCCCCGGCGGAGACGGCCATCAGGACCTGTCGGTTGCGAACCTGGTCACCCGCACTGACACGGATGTCTGAGACGCTTCCGTCACGGTCCGCCTTCAGGGGGTGCTCCATTTTCATGGCTTCGAGCACCGCCAGGGTCTGACCCGCCCGGACGGTGTCCCCCTCGGCCACCGCGACCTCAATGACCGCGCCATCCATGGTGGCGCGGACTTCGCCGCTGCCCTGTTCGTCTGCGCGGCGTACCGGCGCATGAGTCTCGTCCTGCAGTGCCAGCGTGCGCCCCGATAGATGGCAGTACAGGGTGTGATCCACGAGCTGATACTGGCAGGCCCGGCGCACGCCATCCGCACTGAGGATCAACTCTCCATCCCGGTGATCTTCGGCGACCAGGCTGTGCTCCTGATCGCCCACCGTGATGCGAGCTTCCGATCCAGAGTCCCTGAGCCGAACCCAGGTTCCGGTGTGGCCGTCATTGAGCAGCATTGGGCAGGCACTCGGCAGGCTGTTGCTCCAGCCGCCCCGGTCCGCGTACTCGGACCTGATCTCGTTCCGGTAAAGCACCAGCGCGGCAACAGCCAGCTCCATTGAGTTTGCCTGGATTGGCTGCAGGCTGTGGTCGTCCTTGAACTCCTTGTCCAGGAAGGCCGTGGTGGCCTCGCCGGCGGCGAAGGTTTCGTGGGCCAGAACCCGGGACAGGAACCAGGCGTTATGAGTGACCCCCAGAAGCACCGTGTCTTCCAGCGCCCGAATCAGCCTCCGGCGTGCCGTGCCACGATCCGCGCCACTGGCAACCACCTTGGCGAGCATGGGGTCGTAATGGGGCGTCACGCGCATCCCCGCTGAAATCCCGTGATCCACCCGGATGCCGTCGCCCGCAGGGGGAATCCAGCAATGAACCGGCCCCGTCTGCGGCATGTAGTTCTGCGCGGGATCCTCCGCGTAAAGCCGCACCTCAATCGCATGCCCGCAGATCCGCACCTCATCCTGAGTGAGCGGCAACGGCTCCCCGGCCGCGACACGAAGCTGCAACGCCACCAGATCCAGCCCCGTCACCATCTCGGTAACGGGGTGCTCCACCTGCAGGCGCGTGTTCATCTCCAGAAAGTAAAAGGCCCCGGACTCATCAACAATGAACTCCACCGTCCCGGCCCCGACATAACCACAGGCCTGCGCCGCCTTAACCGCCGCATCCCCCATGGCCTGCCGCATGGCCTCGTCAACAAAAGGCGAGGGCGCCTCCTCCACCACCTTCTGATGTCGGCGCTGCACCGAACAGTCGCGCTCCCCCAGATGAATCGCATTGCCCTGCCGGTCCGCAAACACCTGGATCTCAATGTGCCGCGGCCGAACGATCGCCTTCTCCAGTATCAGCTCCCCGTCGCCGAAGGCCGACTCCGCTTCCGAGCGCGCCCTGGCCAGCTCATCCGCCAGTTTGTCGGGCTCATGCACCAACCGCATGCCCCGTCCGCCACCACCGGCGGATGCCTTGATCATCACCGGGTACCCGATCCCATCGGCAGCCTTCTGCCAGGGCGACGGATCCGTCTCCGCGCTCTGGAAGCCCGGCACCGTCGGTACGCCCGCCTCGGCCATCGCCTCCTTGGATCGCCGTTTGCTGCCCATCAACTCCATGGCATGCGCTGGCGGTCCGATGAAGGTGATCCCGTGTTCCGCGCAGGCCGAAACGAACGCCGCGTTCTCCGAGAGAAATCCATACCCCGGGTGCACCGCATCCGCCCCGGTCAGGCGTGCCGCCTCCAGGATGGCTTCAATGTTCAGGTACGATTCCCCCGCCGGTGCCGGCCCCACGCGAACCGCTTCATCCGCCATCCGCACATGCGGCGCGTCCCGGTCCGCATCACTGAACACCGCGACCGTCCGATACCCCAGCGCCTGGGCCGTCCGGTTCACCCGCACCGCGATCTCGCCGCGGTTTGCTATCAATAGTTTGTTGAACATCCGACCTGCACCCATAAAGGTGATCTAATTGTTGTTCTGTAGGAGCGAGCTTGCTCGCGATCCTGGAAACAATCGCGAGCAAGCTCGCTCCTACAGTATTTCTCGTAGCGTTTTCCAATGGTTTTCGGGGTGTCGGTGCGGGGGAGGTCTTTCAGGGAGGCTCGATGACAGGATGTCATCGCGCCAGCGCCCATGGATGGGTTCACAGCGGTCCCTGAAAGACCTCCCCCGTGCCGACACCTGCAACCAACTCAACCATCTGGAGACGACGCTATTCCTCAGCCCACGAAGGCTTCCGCTTCTGCATAAACGCCATGGTCCCTTCCTGCCCCTCGTCCCCACGAACAGCCGCCGCAAAATCCTTCGCCGCCTTATCCAGAAGCCCATCAAGCGGCTCACTCTCCACCGACAGCAACAGCTCTTTCGTCATCCGCGAAGCCCCGGGCGCACAATTCCGGATCCGCTCCAGCACCTGCCCCAGCTTCTGCTCCAGCTCCTCACCGGACTTGGCAAAGTCATGCACCACGCCCAGCCAGAACGCCTCACTCCCATCAAACCGGTGCCCCGTCAAAGCCAGCCGCCGAGCCCGCGTCAGCCCGATCCGCCGCACCACAAAAGGCGCGATCTGCGCCGGCGTAATCCCCAGGGTCGTCTCCGGCAGCCCGAACTTCGCACTCTCCAGGCACAGCGCAACATCCGACACACAGGCCAGCCCGAAACCGCCGCCCATGACGGCGCCCTCCAGTACCGCGACCGTCGTCTGCGGCGCCGACTCCGTTTCGCTTAACAGATGCCCAAAGGCCCGGTTCAGCTCAAAGATCGGATCACTGCCATCCTCCGCCTTCTGCCCACGCGCCGAGGCCATGTCCTTCACATCACCCCCGGCACAGAAGTGCCCGCCGGTGCCGCGCAGGACCACGGCCCGCACCCCTGTGTCGTCGCGAATGGCGGCAAACACCGAGCGCAGCTCGTGGACCATGGCCAGGCTCATGGCATTGCGGCTGTCCGGCCGGTTGAGGGTGAGATGCAGGATGCTGCCGGACCGTTCCAGTTTCAGCGTCTCGCACTCGGGGAGCGTGGCCATCACGAGTCTCCTTTCTGCTTGCCGGGCAGCGTGCCCATGAGTTTGCAGATGATGCCGAGCATGATCTCGTCGGCACCGCCGCCCACCGAGACCAGGCGAACGTCGCGATAGGCCCGCGAGACCGGGTTGTCCCACATGTAGCCATTGCCG
Organism: Halospina sp. K52047b; assembly: GCF_008709855.1. Taxonomy (NCBI): domain Bacteria; kingdom Pseudomonadati; phylum Pseudomonadota; class Gammaproteobacteria; genus Halospina; species Halospina sp. K52047b. Next base: position 105,593 of record NZ_VYJH01000009.1, read on the forward strand.
CCCCAGTACTGCAGGCAGGCATCGGTCACCTCGCGGCCCAGACGCCCGGCCTTGAGCTTGGCCATGGAGGCGAGCTGGGTGACGTCCTTCTGGGCCACGTGCAGTTCGCAGGCCTGGTAGGTGAGGGCACGCAGCGCCTCGATCTCCGTCTGCAGCTCGGCCATGCGGAAGTGGATGGCCTGGTTGTTGATCAGCGGCTGGCCGAAGGTCTCGCGCTCGCGGCAGTAGTCGATGGTTTTATCCACGCAGCCTTCCAGTGCCTTGATGACGTTGGCAGCGCCCCAGAGGCGTTCCTCCTGGAACTGCAGCATCTGCATCATGAAGCCGGTGCCTTCGGCGCCGATGCGGTTGCGCTTGGGCACGCGCACATCGTCGAAAAAGACCTGGGCGGTCTCGGAGGAGCGCATGCCGAGCTTGTCCAGGTGCGGCGCGACGCTGATGCCGGGGGTGTCCATGGGGACGATGATCAGGCTCTTGTTCTTGTGGGGCTTGTCGTCGCTGGTGTTGGCCAGCAGGCAGATGAAGTCGGCGCTGGGCGAGTTGGTGATCCACATCTTGTGGCCGTTGATGATGTAGTCGTCGCCGTCGGATTTCGCATTGGTCTTCAGGCCCGCGACGTCCGAGCCCGCGCCGACTTCGCTGACGCCGATGCAGCCGACCTTTTCCCCGGTTATGGATGGCCGCAGGAATTCCTCTTTCTGCTCGGCAGAACCGAAACGGGCCAGTGCCGGAGTACACATGTCGGTCTGGACGCCGATGGACAGGGGCACACCACCAGCGGCGGCGATGCCGAATTCTTCGGCGGCGACGAGGTTGTAGCTGTAGTCGAGGCCCATGCCGCCGTATTCCTCGGGTTTCTGGATGCCGAGGAGACCCAGGTCGCCGAGTTTCTTGAAGATCTCGTGGATGGGGTAGCGGCCGTCGCGTTCCCATTCGTCGCAGTTGGGGTTGATTTCGTTTTCGACGAAATCGCGGACGGTTTTTCTGAGGGCCTGGTGTTCTTCGGTGAATTGCATTGGGTTCTGGCCTCTGTCTTGTCTCTAGACTGGTTGTTGTGTACCGGGCTCTGAAGTGGGGGAGTCTTTCCGGGACCGCTGTGAACCCATCCATGGGCGCTGGCGCGATGACATCCCTGTCATCGAGCCTCCCGGAAAGACTCCCCCACTCCAGAGCCATCCAGTTTCGTGGGTGACGCCGCCATGACTCCTACAGGCGCGCCACGCCAAAACTATTCGATTGGGGCTTCCGCTCATCACCTTCCTGGCATATTGCCAGGGCTTCGCCCACGACTCTGCGTGTATCTCGCGGATCAATCAGCCCGTCGTCCCAGAGCCGGGCGGTGCCGAAGAGCGAATGGGAGCCGTCGTTGAGCTTTTTCGCCGTGGACTGTTCGAGTACATCCAGTTGCTGTGGGTCGGGTTCGACACCGTTCTTGCGCTGTTTTTCTTCGGCCACGATGCGCATGACCTTGCCGGCCTGGGCGCCGCCCATGACGGCGGTGCGGCTGTTGGGCCAGGCGAAGATGAATCTCGGGTCGAGGCCGCGGCCGCACATCGCATAGTTGCCGGCGCCGTAGGAGCCGCCGACGACCACGGCGATGCGGGGAACGCGGGCGTTGGTGACGGCCTGGATCATCTTGGAGCCGTGTTTGATGATGCCGTTCTGCTCGGAGTCGGTGCCGACCATGAAACCGGTGGTGTTGTGCAGGAACAGGAGCGGCGTCTGCGACTGGTCGCAGAGCTGGATGAACTGGGCGGCCTTGGCGGCGCCGCGTGGGGTGATGGGGCCGTTGTTGCCGATGATGCCCACGGAGCGGCCGTAGACCTCGATCCAGCCGCAGACGGTCTGGCTGTCGAAATCGTTCTTGAAGTCGAGGAAGCGTGAGCCGTCGGCGATGCGGGCGAGGATTTCGCGTACGTCGTAGGGCCTGCGGCTGTCCGCCGGGATGACGCCGGGTAGTTCATCCGGGCTGTAAAGCGGCTCTTCCCAGGTCTGTGGCGCCCGTGCCGGCAGGGTCTTGTTCCAGTCGAGGGTGGCCATGATTTCGCGGGCCTGGCGCACGCCGTCGCCGTCGTTTTCGGCCAGGTATTCGGCGGTTCCGGCGACCTCGCTGTGCATTTCGGCACCGCCAAGCTCTTCGTCCGTGGCGATCTCACCGGTGGCGGCCTTGAGCAGGGGCGGGCCGGCCAGGAACATCTTGGACTGGTTGCGCACGACGATGACGTAGTCGGACAGCCCCGGTTGGTAGGCGCCGCCGGCGGTGGCGTTGCCGTGGACCACGGTGATCTGCGGTATGCCGGCGGCGGACATGCGGGCCTGGTTGGCGAAGCCCCGGGCGCCGGGCACGAAGATGTCCGTGGCGTAGTTGAGGTTGGCGCCGCCGCTTTCCGACAGCGAAATCACCGGCAGGTTGTTCTCCATGGCGATTTCCTGGGCCCGCAGGGTCTTATCGAGGCCTGCCGGCGTGATGGTGCCGCCCTTGATGGCGCTGTTGCTGGCGGAAACCATCACGCGGGCGCCGCCCACGTACCCGATGCCGCAGATCATGCCGCCGCCGGCCATGGAGCCGTCCTTGTCATCGTGCATCTTGTAGCCGGCCAGCGGGCAGATTTCGAGGAAGGGGCTGCCGCGATCCAGAAGCAGGTTGATGCGGTCCCGGGGCAGGAGCTTGTTCTTCTGGTTGAACTTCTCCCTGGCTTCTTCCGCCTTGTCGCGCACCAGCCGCTCGACAGCACGGAAGGTCTCGATCTCTGTCTGCATGGCCTCGGCGTTTTCGGCGAACTCCGGGCTGTTGGGATCGATGGTGGATTCAATCACCTGCATGGCGTTCAGTCCTCGTCGTCCTGGAGTACCCGGGGCGTAACGGCCCGGTGGAAGCCGTTGAAGGCTTCGTTGTTCTTCGCTTTGGGCAGGGGCCAGACACTTCCGCCCTGGGAGGCGCCGCCGTCGATGCGCAGCGTGTCGCCTGAGATGAAGCGGGAGCCGGGGGAGAGCAGGAAGCAGATGGCGCTGCTGACTTCGGCTTCGGTGCCGATGCGCTTGCAGGGCACGGCCTCGCGCAGGCCACGGATCCAGGACTTCATGCTGTCCGGGTAGCTGTCCATGCCGCTGGAGGCGATCCAGCCCGGGGCCACGGCGTTCACGCGTACCCCGGAGGCACCCCATTCCACGGCGGCGGTCTGGGTGAAGTTCACCATGCCGGCGCGGGCGGCCCCGGAGTGGCCCATGCCCGGCATGCCGCCCCACATGTCGGCGACGATGTTGACGATGGCGCCGCCGGTCTTCGTCATGCTCTGGTTGTAGACTTCGCGGGAGACGAGGAAGCCGCCGGTGAGGTTGGTGCGCACGACGGTTTCCCAGCCTTTCTGGTTGATGCCGGCCAGCGGCGAGGGGAACTGGCCGCCGGCGTTGTTGACCAGGCCGTGGATGGGGCCGTGATCCTGGAGGATGCTTTCGATTACCGGTTTGACGGCATCCTCGTCGCGGATGTCGCAGGAGTAGGGGTGGGCGGTGCCGCCGTCCTCCCTGATTTCATCGGCGACGGTCTGGACCTTTTCGAGCTTGCGGCCGATGAGGATGACGTTGGCGCCCAGTGAGGCCAGTTCGTGGGCGGTGCAACGGCCGATGCCGGAGCCGCCGCCGGTGACGATGATGGTCTGGTTTTTGAACAGGCTTTCTTTGAATACCGACTGATAGCTCATGGGGTGTTTTATTCCTTGTCACCAGCATGTTGGTTCTTTCGTAGCACCGCTACGGGGGAACCCTTTCAGGGACCGCTGTGAACCCATCCATGGGCGCTGGCGCGTCGGCGTCCTGCCGCCGAGCCTCCCCGAAAGGGTCCCCCCGCATCGGTGCTTCAAGTTGTTTGGGTAACGCTACTCTGAAAAATAATCCTGTTTACCTCGGTTGCGTTACCGCTAATCTCTCAGCGCCGCAGTGGGGAGTGCTTTCCGGGAGGCTCGATGGCAGGGATGCCATCGCGCCAGCGCCCATGGATGGGTTCACAGCGGCCCCGGAAAGCACTCCTCACTGTGGCGCCCACGCACAGCCCACACGCCTCAACGGATCAAGGCAGCAAGCCCGAAGGCACAGCCACAGGAATCTCCAGTAACTGCTGGGCAAACGCTTTCCCCTGCGGATCAATCCGCAGGCTGGCAACGCCACCGCCCCCAAGGCTGTGCTTCAGCAGAAAATTCAGTCCATGGATCCCCGGCATATGCCAACGGAGCACTTCGCCTTTCTCCGGATCCAGTGTATGCCCCATCCACTCGGCCACGCGCTCCGGCGTCAGGGCAGCGGCGATCCATGGGAGGTAGTCTTCGCGGCGGGCGACCACGCCGATGTTGCAGTGATCGCCCTTGTCGCCACTTCGACCCCAGGCCAGATCAACCAGACGTACTTCAGTATCCGCCTGCCCTGAGGTTTTGGGAATCGGCGCCTCTTCCGGTTTATGGGCATTGGCGTAGCCGCCCTCCGTTGGAGCGGTCACGTCGGTTGTTTCCCCGCCCAGATCCGCGGAAACAGAAACCATGTCCTTCGGCACCAGGCAGGAGTACAGCCGGATCTTGGGCCATACCGTGGGGCGGCCGCCGACGATGCCGGTCAGGCCCGGGGTCATGCCGGTGCCGGCCTGGGCGATTTCGCGGGAGAAGATGACCAGGGCTTTCTTGTCCGGGTGGGTGGCGCTGATCTTGATGACCACTTCGCGGGTGTCGCCGTGTCGGCCCTGGGGGCCGTAGGTGGTTTCGGTGCCGAGCAGTTCCACGCTGGTGTCGCTGTAGGGGGCGTAGCCCTGTTCCTGGATCAGGCGTTCGGACTTGCGCAGTATCGCGCTGGCAACCGCTTCGGCTTTGCTGGCGGCATCCATTCCGGCGAGCAGGAAGGTGACGGTGCACTTGTGGCCGTCGGGCCAGGTGCCGGCGACCTTGTAGGTGTGGGTCGGGGGCAGGCCGCGGGCGCCGCTGATGCGGACATGGTCAGGGCCGATTTCCTCGATGGTGACGTTGGTGAAGTCGCAGATGACGTCCGGCAGGTAGTAGGCACGCGGGTCGTCGATTTCGTAGACGAGTTGTTCCGCCGCGGTGCCGAAACTGACTTCGCCGCCGGTTTCCGGGGGCTTGGTCAGGGTGAAGCTGCCGTCCGGACCCACCTCGGCGATGGGGAAGCCCATGTTGTCGAAGCCCTCGGCGACGCGTTCCCAGTCGGTGAAGTTGCCGCCGGTGGCGTGGACGCCGCATTCGATGAGGTGGCCGGCGAGGCTGCCCTGGGCGAGACGGTCGTAATCGTCGAAGCTCCAGCCGAATTCGTGCATCAGGGGCGCCAGGACGACGGCGCTGTCGGCGACGCGGCCGGTGATGACGATGTCCGCGCCCTGTTCCAGCGCCTGCACAATGCCCGGGGCACCGAGGTAGGCGTTGAGGCTGACCATCATGCCGGGCAGGGGGGTGCCGGTGTCGATTTCGGTAATGCCGGCCTTCGAGAGTTCGCTTTTCTGTGGCATCAGGTCGTCGCCCAGCACCAGCGCGATCTTCAGGTCCAGGCCCTGTTCATCCACCAGGGCCTGGAGGGCATCGCGGCAGGCGGTGGGGTTCACGCCACCAGCATTGCTGATGACTTTAAGGCCCTGGTTGCTGACCTCCCCAAGAAGCGGCCCCATGACGGTATCGACAAAGTCCCGGGCATAGCCCTGGCTGGGGTCCTTCATTTTCTGGCCGGCCATGATGGACATGGTGATTTCGGCCAGGTAGTCGAAGACCAGGTAGTCCAGGTTGCCCTTTTCCACGAGCTGGCGCGCGGCGGTCTGGGTGTCGCCCCAGAAGGCGGCGGCGCAGCCGATGCGCAGTGACTGGGGGGCGCTCATGGTGATGGTCCTCTGTGTGCTTGCCATTGGTTCGAATGAATATACCTAGCAAGCGCTTGGTTTGTAAACTGTGGTAGACTGTGTTCCTGCTAGAATCAGTCGCACTATCCACATGGAGACTTCTGCTTTGTCCCAGGAAATGGCCGCCCCGTCCGATCCCCCGAGCTTCACCGACCCGGAGTCCCCAAGAGGCCGCCTCCTCCGCCAGGCTGCCCACCTGTTCCGGGACAAGGGGTATGAACGCACCACGGTGCGGGATCTGGCCTCCGCGGTCGGTATCCAGTCCGGGAGCATCTTTCATCATTTCCGTACCAAGGAGGAGATCCTGAAGGCGGTCATGAGGGAGGCGATTCTGGTCAACACGGGTCGGATGCGTTCACGGCTTGAGGCGGTAGCCGATACGGGCGAGGCGGTGCGGACGCTGGTGCAGTGTGAGCTGGAGTCGATCAATGGCGAGACGGGCGAGGCCATGGCGGTGCTGGTCTATGAGTGGCGGAGCCTGTCCGAAGCCAGTCAGGCGGAGATCCTGGAACTCCGGGAGGTCTACGAGGGCATCTGGCTGGACACGCTGACCCGTGCCAAAAGCGATGGGCTGATCGAGGCGGAGCCGTTCATACTGCGCCGGTTCCTCACTGGCGCACTCAGCTGGACCATTACCTGGTACCGGCCCGAGGGGGATATGACCATTGAGAATCTGGCGGATCATGTGATGAGCATGCTGAAAATCCCTCCTGCCTGAAGCCTCTTTTCCCAAAATTCTGCGCTGTCCGTAGCCTTGTGGACTCAGGCCAGACCGTTGTTACCGGCGGTTACTCGCTGTAACGACATCACAGGCCTGCCATTTCGGCCGTTGCATCCTCCCCGAGACTGCCGTTTCATGACGGCCTTGACGATCATCAAGCTTTAACCCGCGCTGTGGCGGGCGCTTGAGTGGATTGTCCAACAAGTCGGTGCCCGCTTCCGGGCTGCTGCGTAACAGATGGAGAGTGATCATGCCGAACAAAACCAATAACGGCATCTCCCTGGCTCGTATCACTGGTGTGCTTGTCGCTCTGGTAATGCTGGCCGGGTGTTCCGTTAACCCCCTCCACAAGATAACCGGTGACGTGATGACCGGTTATGCCGAAGCCGAGAACACGCCTTACGTGCTGGCCATGACCGACGTTGGCAAAGCCTGTGCGCTCGGCGAGTCGGTAGACCCGCTTCTCTACTCCTTTTCCCGGGTAACCATGGAGCCGGCCAAGACCGGTACCCTGCTGTCTGTTCTGGCGGGCATCTGCATGGAGCAGGACGCACAGGAAGAAGAGCTGCGTTACCTGCGGGCCGACTATGAGGGCAACCTGAACGAGCTGCGTGACGCCCGCGAAGCGATGCAGCGCAAGTACGGTATTACGGCGGAGCGCCGCGAGCGTGCTTTCAAGCGGATGCTGACGGGGTTCAGTTACGAGCCCAAGCCGGATGCTGAATGCCCGAACCTCTATACCGACCAGGACGAAATCACCTTCCTGCTCGGCCTCGTCTCCGGCGCCCAGGCGGTCCTGAACGACGGCAAGGCGGGCGGTCGTGCCGATGTGTCCCGCCGTCTGGCCGCTCAGGTTGAGCGTTCCACCTACTGCGTCGACAACGAGAAGTGGGCCGGTATTCCGGAAGGCCTGAGGGCGACGATCTGGGTACTGCTCCCGGATTTGAAGCCGGACGAGGTCAGTGCCAGTGCCTGGGAAGTTCTTGAGCGCAACCGCAAGCTCGGTGTCGAGAAAGGGCTCCGGATTCCTGCTGCGTTTGAGCTTCAGATTGCCGAGAACGTCGGTCGGGATAAGACCATTGCCGAAACATTGGGCTATCTTGATGAAACCTCCGAGGACTTCGAAGTTTGGGAGCGGTATCAGCTGACGGACCGTGTGGCCATGCAGATTGCATGGGCGGTGTCCGATCGTCTCTGGACCCGGGAACACGGCTATCGCACCCCGGTCAATCGTTTCGGAGAAACCGGTAACGAACCGGACGAGGACAGCAACATTGATACCGAGGGCCTGCTCTGAGCAGGCCCGCAGTGGGACTCAACTGACAACAACATCCAACAGGAGATATCCATGCGACTCCGCAGTCTGACGGCAGCCGTCTGTCTTGGCCTGGCAACTTTCGCGCAGGCCCAGGAAAAAGAAATCAACATGTGCGTGTTCGACCTGATCGGTTCCAGTGGCGACCAGTACGCCCTGATCGAGGATTATGCGCTGGATATGCGCGAGAAAGGCATCAAGTTCAATCTGGAGCCGTACACCGACGAGGGTGTGGCCATGTCCTCGTTTTCCGCGGGTGATTGCGATGCGCTGGCGGCGACCGACATCCGGATCCGCCGGTACAACGATTTCACCGGCACCCTGAGTGCGGTGGGCGCGATTCCGTCCTATAAGCACCTCGAGACCGTCCTTTCCGCCATCAACAAGCCGTCAGCCAGTGAGTACATGAAACAGGGTGGCTACGAGGTTGCGGGGATTTTTCCGCTGGGTGCCGCTTACCTGTTCGTGACCGATCGTGACATGAACACTGTCGAGGATCTGGCGGGCAAGCGCATCGCCACGCTCAACCATCACCCGGACGCGGTTCACATGGTGAATTATGTGAATGCCAGCGTGGAGCCATCCTCGATCACTGACTTCGGTGGCAAATTCAACAACCGCTCCGTGGACGCAGCTTATGCGCCGGGCTGGGCCTATGAGTCACTGGAGCTGTATCGGGGGATCGGCGATAAGGGCGGCGTGATTGATTACCCGCTGGGTCAGCTGACCATGCAGATCGTGGTGCGTGACGGCGTACTGACGGACGAAGAGGCTCAGACCTCACGCGAAGTGGCGTTTGACCACTTCAACACCGCCCTCAAGTCCGTCAAGGAATATGAAAAGGACATCCCGGACGAGACCTGGATTGAGATTCCGGATGCCGACATCGCGGACTATCAGGAAATGTTCCGGCAGAACCGCATCGAGCTGCGTGACGGCGTGGACGGGGACGGTAATGAGGTGCCGGAGGTGTACAACGGCGAGATGCTGACACTGCTGCGCAAGGTGCGTTGCCGGATCAATCCGGAAGCATCGGAGTGCACAGCATCGGATCGTGAGTAACACCTTTATTCCTGACGTATTGAGGTAGTCATGTCGGAACCGTCCTCCTCCTGGGGCAGCGCCCGCGCCCCCAGCCATGCGCGCCGTCTCCACGGCGCGATCGTTCTCCTGCTGCTGGTCGCCCTGCTCCTCATGGGGTTGGGCAGCAATATGCACTCCCGCATGCTGGCCATGGGCGAGCAGATCTGGCCGGGGTACTACTCGCTTGACCCGGGCGCCGAGGCGCCCAGCTGCGAGACGGATGTCGACATCGATAAGCGGGTTCAGGAAGAGTTGTCGGCCAAGGAGGACGACCCCTTCGGTCTGGGTGGTGGCGGCCCCAGCGAGGAGCAGTTGCGGCGTTCGATCAAGAGCAACATTGAGCGCTGTGAGAATCGGCATGAACAGTACGAGGCCATGCAGGAGCGGATCACGCCGGTGCTGGTGGCCTACAAGACGGTTGAGCGGGGCATGTCCAGGTGGTTGACGGACAATCGCTCCCTCTCCACCTATCTGTTCATCATGCTCCTCGGCTTCGGTGCTGCGACGGCTGCCTTTGCGAACCATCACATCAGTATCCGCCCCCCGATCAGCCGGGTGGACTGGGTGCTGGCGGAAGCCGGCCAGCTGGTGGTCAACCTGCTGATGGTCTACTCCCTTTACAACTACTTCGGCGATCTTGTCGATACGCCGGACACCGGAAGCCTCCAGATGCTCCAGAAGGCCTGGATGACGATGTTCAGCGTCCTGGCGGCGATCAACCTGGTGCGTCTGTTCAGCATGCCGGCGGATCTGCCCCGGGGTAAGCTGGCCATCTCATCGCCTCTGGCCATTCCGCTCTACTGCTGGATGGGGGTCATGGGCTACCTGTACTTCTCCAGCGGTGGTGAGTGGGATACGGCCGGTCTTGGTGTTTACCTGAACCAGCTGACCAAGCACGCATCGCTGTTCGTGAACATTGGTCTCTATGTGTTTGTGGGCATGATGCTCAAACAGACCAATATCCCGGACCGGCTCCTCGCCATTGTTCAGCCCTGGCAGCTGCCGCCGGCGACGCTGGCCTCACTCGTGATCTTCGCCACGGCCTTCCCGACCGCGTTCACCGGTGCCTCCGGCATCTTCATCCTTGCGGTGGGCGGCACCGTCTATGATGAACTGCGGCGGGCCGGGGCCGGGCGTCAGCTGTCTCTGGCTACGACGGCCATGTCCGGCAGCCTGGGCGTGGTCCTCAATCCCTGCCTGTTGATCGTGGTGGTCGCGGCGCTGAACAAGGAAGTCACAACGAGCGAACTCTTTGGCTGGGGCTTCTGGGTGTTCATCCTCTCCGCCACCATCTTCACCCTGATGGTGACCCGGAGCGAGAAAGAATGGCGGCCCCGGGTCGAGAACCCACGGCTTGCCATGAAGCAGTCGCTGCGGGCGCTCAAACCGCTGATTCCGGACGTGATCCTGATTGCGGTGATGGTGTTCCTGTTCTGGTTCCTGCTTGGAATGAAGTTCAACGAGTTCACCGCGCCCATGATGCTGCCGATCATCATGATCGCCCTGGTAGCGCTTGATTACGATGGCGGGGGCAGCCGCATCGCGGGCACCACCCGTCGGATCGCGCTCGGTGCCGGTGAGTCCGCCGTGCATGTGGGCGCGCTGCTCACGCTCATTGGTCTGTCCATGACTGTTGGTGGCGTGCTGGAGCGCTCCCATGTGATCGCCGGCCTCTTCCCGGCGGAAGCCGAATCGGTCCTGCTGGTGGTGCTGGCGCTCATGGTGATGCTGACCATCATCGGCATGTTCATGGACCCGTTCGCGGCCGTGGTGCTGGTTTCCGCCACCATTGCGCAGCCAGCCATTGGTCTGGGTGTCGACGCGCTGCATTTCTGGGTCATGACCATTGTGGCCTTCGAGCTGGGGTACCTGACGCCACCGGTTGCACTCAACCACCTCCTTACCCGACAGGTGGTGGGCGTTAAGGAGGCGCTGGTCCCGGAACCCGAGGCGCCCAACCTTTACCGGCGTTTCCAGCGCCTGATCCTGCCACTGATGGTGATGGGCACGACGCTGCTGCTGGTTGGCCTGGTGCCTCTTCTGTTCTACGGTTGAAACTGTGAAAGCTTGTACAAAAGCGGCCCTTCGGGGCCGCTTTTTCGGTGCGCCCGGCATGGGCGCACTCCTGGAGGTGAAAGTCCTCCCGTAAGCTGGCCACAGCGAACGAAGTGAAGCGCAACTGCGTGAGGGTGACCGAGCGTGGGGAGGAAGCGTGGAGCGTAAACCGCGAGCCGATGAATAAGAATCGGATATAAGGCGCTGCCGAGCAGGGCGAGCGGGCCGAAATCCGCGAAGCTCTTGTGGCCAAGGCGACGTGGCGTAAATCCGGCGGTTGTGCGGTGAAGGAGTGCGTTCTTACCCGGGGAGATCTCGCCTTATGCCTGAAAGGGCGACGTGGCAACACGGAGCGAGAAGTCAGCAGAAGCCATAGTAGTCGCCAGCACGGGACGAAGGGCTGAACGAGAAGGAGCGTCAAACGACTTGTCGATGAGCACTGTATGGCATCAGATGCCCGCGCAGCGGGGCGGGTCGTGGAACGCCAGGGTGAAGCCTTGGCGCAAATGACCAGTGATGAAACAGCACTCCCGCGACAGGAACCGGAGGGCGCAGGGCGAGGCCTGCTGGAGCAGGCATTCGCACGAGAGAACATGCAGCGAGCCTGGAAACGTGTAAAGGCCAACAAAGGCGCTGCAGGGGTCGACGGTCTGGATATCAATCAGACTGGCGAATACCTGCGCTGGGCTTGGCCGACACTCCGCCAGCAACTGCTGCAAAGCACCTACCGACCACAGCCTGTGCGTCGGGTAGGCATTCCGAAATCAGATGGCAGTGAGCGGGAACTGGGTATTCCCACCGTGACCGACCGTCTGATTCAACAGGCACTGCTTCAAGTGCTGCAACCTCGTATCGATCCCACCTTCAGCGAGCACAGCTACGGCTTTCGTCCGGGCCGACGGGCCCAGGATGCGGTTGTGGCTGCGCAGCGCTACGCCCAACAGGGCTGCCACGTCGTGGTGGACGTTGATCTGTCGAACTTCTTCGACCGGGTCAACCACGACATCCTGATCGAGCGTTTAAGCAGGCGCGTGGACGACATCGGTGTCATCCGGCTGGTCCGAGCGTACCTGAACGCGGGCATGATGGATGGTGGCGTGGCCATCCGGCGGGTACAAGGGACGCCACAGGGCGGCCCGCTGTCACCGCTGCTGGCCAATGTCATGCTGGACGAGGTCGACCAGGAGTTGGAGCGCCGGGGGCACCGCTTCGCCCGTTACGCCGATGACTGCAACGTCTACGTTCGCAGTCGCAAAGCCGGTGAGCGGGTTATGAGGCTGCTCCGACGCTGCTACGACAAACTGCGCTTGAGGATCAATGAATCCAAGAGCGCGGTGACAAGCGTGTTCGGCCGCAAATTCCTTGGCTATGCCCTGTGGCAAGCCAGCGACGGTGGCGTCCGGCGCGCGGTATCAGCGAAGGCGTTGCAGGCGCTCAAGCGGAGGGTCCGGCAACTGACCCAACGCAACGCAGGTCGCAGCATCGAGCAGGTGGTGGCAACACTGCGGCGTTATCTGCTGGGTTGGAAGGCCTACTTTGGCCTGGCGCAAACGCCACGCATCCGGCGATCGCTGGATGAGTGGATACGCCGGCGCCTGAGAGCCTTACATCTCAAACAGTGGCGCCGAGGCAAGACGATGTACCGGGAGCTGGTGCGCCTTGGTGCCAGTGACCGGGTTGCGCAATCGGTGGCGGCGTTGAGCCGTTGCTGGTGGCACAACAGTATGTCCGCCATCCATAATGTGCTGACCATTGCCTACTTCGATCGGTTGGGGGTGCCGCGTCTCTTGTAACCCCAACTTCTTGAACCGCCCGGTGCGGACCCGCTTGCCGGGTGGTGTGGGAGGGGTGGAGCCGGTGGCTCCCTCCTATCCCGATTAGGTATTCATGGATGATGGAGATGACCTGCAACCGGGAATAGTGAGGACCGATCCGTGTACCCCAGGTGGCTGACCCAACTGATCGTGAGCGGAGCTTCAACGCTTCTGCTGGCCGCCTGTGGTGGCGGTGATGGAAGTGGGAGCGGTCCGGGGGTTATTAGCGGTACGATCGAGATTGCCTCAGGGACACGGGTTGATGCGGATACAGCTCTCGATCTTACGGTCCAGGGGCTGGATAGCTCCCGGAGCTCACCGCTGAGTGGCGTCCAGAACTCCGGGTCGCCGTTTCCTGGCAATTTAGTACTGGGGGGTTACATCAGTGTCGAGTCTGGGGTTTACGGCAATGGCTTCAATTATCCCGAGGATGATTCGGATCGGGTGCGGCTTCGCTTGGTTGACGGTCAACGTGTCACTATCAATATTCTCCCCGCGCCTTATAACACCAGTGACGGCACGGCAGAAGGTGACCCGGAAACACAGCTTGAACTGGATCCGGTGAATGGGGGGGCCGCTAGTTCCACCTCTACGGACACGGCATCGACGAAGACAGTCCAGGCGCAGCAGGATGGTGAGCACGATCTGATCATTACTGCCACAGGGGGCGGCCCCGCGCGTTATGTGGTGAGGGCAACGTCCCTGAGTCAGGGACAGGTCTTGGGCATTTCGGGTGGCGATTTCTTTGCCGGTGAAGCGATCGTGACCATGAAGCGTAGCCGCGGAAGGGCCTCAGGGGTCCGAGCCACGTCACTTAGTGGCGTCAACGCCACAAGGCAACGGGCATTGGGTGGTGGTCAGTTCCATATGCGTATGCCGCTCGAGCGGCAAGCCGTTCTCCCCGCCGGCGCCTCTGACCGCATACGAAAAAGGGAAACGCTGGCGTGGGTCCGTGAACTGCGCGAGGATCCGGAGGTCGCTTCGGCCTATCCCAACCATCGTGTTCGGGCCCAGTCCAATCCCACAGGTCAGTATGAATACGAGCTGCAGCGGTGGCACTACGAGCTGATCCAGGCCAACGAGGCCTGGAATGATGGCCGTTCCGGAGAAACAGTGCGGATTGCGGTACTGGATACCGGCGTCCTTTACGATGACGGCGCATTCCATCCGGAACTGGCCCCCAACATCAACTGTGGCCCGGACTGTTTTGATGCGGTTAACGATGCCTCCTTTCCGGATGACCTGGCGACGACGGATTATCATGGCACCCATGTAGCCGGCATCGTCGGTGCCGATGCCAGCCAGCAAGGAGATGTAGCTGGTGTGGCGCACGCGGCCGATATTCTGCCAGTTCGCGTTCTGGGCGGGTCCGAGGGCAGCATTGCCGATGTGGTTGAAGGGGTGCGCTGGGTCATCAATGGCCAGAATGCGCCGAGAGCAGACCTGATCAACCTGAGCTTGGGCAGTCAGAGGAATAATCCGGCCATGGCCGACGTTCTCCGGGATGCGGAAGATGCGGGTATAACCGTTGTGGGGGCTTCCGGTAACGCAGGTACTGACCAGCCGTTCTACCCTGCAGCCTATCCCACGGTCATCGCTGCGGGGGCCGTGGACTGTGAGGCAAACCGATCGGCATTCTCCAATTTCGGTAATTGGCTCGATCTTGTTGCACCCGGAGGTGGCCGGAATGGTCAAGCCTCCTGTATCGGAGAGCGGGAGGTCCACAGTACGTCCGGGGATTCAGGTGGGAAACCGACGACGGATGGACTCAGCGGCACTTCGATGGCTGCTCCTCATGTCACTGGTGCACTGGCTCTGATGCTGGAACAGGGTGACGTGGAACCTGCACTTATCCGGGCCCTAATCCGCGAGGGAACGATTACGGACGGCGATGGCGCCTTTGATCTCGAGAAAGGGCGTGGCCTCCTGAATGCAGATGCTGCGGGTGGCAATTTCACCAGCCGTGCGGCTCTCGCGTCCCACCCAGAGGTAATCAACCTGTCCGGCGAGGAGCCTGACGCAACGCTTTCCCTGAGGCAGGTTGGTAATCCCGGCGTCAATTTCCAGCCGCCCGATGTCCGGGCAGCAACTGGCAGTGATTGGTTTAATGTGAACGGGAGCTTTCCCGACTACGAGGTGGTTCTGGATGAAGCAGGTATTCCGGTAGGCGGATCACGCAACGGGGTGATAGAAGTCCAGTATGATGGTGGTCAACGGGGTTACGAGATTCCAGTGACCGCGAACGTGGCCGACGATCAGGAAGAGCGTAACGCCGGTGCTCACTTTGTCCAGCTGATACCGGTGGATGAGGACGATGAAAACATGGAAGTCGTCCAGAAAATCGTTGAAGCGCGGGGAGGCCAGTACCGTTTTGAGTTTGATACATCGGAGATAACGCCGGGTGACTATTACCTGACCGCTGGTACCGACATGGACAATGACGGCGCCTTCTGTGGTCCGGGCGAGGCTTGTGCTGAGTACCCGTTTACCGGCCAGGCTGAGCCTATAGAGGTAACACCGACCATGAATCTGAACGTGACACTGGAAACTGCCTTCACCCGCCCGGTTGATACCCAGGCGGATCCCGGCTACCGTCGAATCAATAATCAGTGAGTTGCCGGTAAGGGGATTATGGCAATGGTAAGTCTTCGAACTTTGGGAATCGGGCTGCTGGTGCCGTTACTGGTGGGATGCCAGTCGGGGCAGGCGGAGATGGCCTCGCTTTCCGGTGTCGACGTGGTTGGGAAGGCGGATCACTGCAACCGTCAGAGCCCCGGGCTCTCGCTGGCGCGGTCAATGTCGGAATTTCCCGATGTGGATGGTCTGCTGCCGGCTGGTGAGGGGGCGCTCAAGGCCGGACGGGACGTACTGGTGATCTATCTGGGGCAGCGTCCTACTCCGGGTTACGGTGCGGAGCTGCGTCAGGCGCAAACGGTCGAGAAGGTCCTGACCCTGTCGCTGGAGGCAACCAGGCCGGATAGTGACGCCATGATGGCCCAGGTCATCACAACACCCTGCGTTGCGCTGGCTATCCCCGATGAGGGCTGGTCAAGCCTGTACGTCGAGATGGACGCTGACGGTTTTCCGTTGAGCTTGGAAGCGTCGGCTGGGCGCTGAATCACCTCCCTTTCTCTGGTACTGTTACGAGCATACTGAATCCGGTGGCCCCAGGGGTCGCCGCCTCACTCCCGTTGATGGACACCCGAGCCCATGAGCCAACGCAGTGATTACAACGCCGATTCCATTGAAGTCCTGAAAGGGTTGGACCCGGTGCGCAAGCGCCCGGGCATGTACACCGACACCTCCCGCCCGAACCATCTGGCCCAGGAGGTCATCGACAACAGTGTGGACGAGGCGCTGGGTGGCCATGCGAAGCGGATTGATGTGGTTCTGCACGCTGACGGCCGCCTGTCGGTGACCGATGATGGTCGTGGCATGCCGGTTGATGCCCATCAGGAAGAGGGCATTCCTGGGGTGGAGCTGATCATGACCCGGCTGCATGCCGGCGGTAAGTTCAATAAGGCCAATTACCAGTACTCCGGCGGGCTGCACGGGGTAGGGGTATCGGTGGTCAACGGGCTTTCCAGGGAACTGGAGGTGCTGATCCGGCGCGACGGTAAGCTGCACCGGATCCGTTTCGAGCACGGTCACAAGGTCGAAGACCTGAACGTCATCGACACTGTGGGCAAGCGCAATACGGGCACCACCCTGAGCTTCCTGCCGGATCCGGATTATTTTGAGACCCCGAAATACTCGATTCCCCGCCTGCGCCACAACCTGCGTGCCAAGGCCGTTCTCTGCCCGGGGCTGACCGTTACTCTGCTGCAGGAAGAGAGTGGCGAGAAGGACGAGTGGTATTACGAGGACGGGCTGACCGACTACCTGAAAACCGCCCTGGCGGATCGGGAGTGCCTGCCGCAGGAGCCGTTCACCGGCGAGATCAGCGGCAACACCGAGATGGTCAGCTGGGCGCTGCAGTGGTTGCCCGAGGATACGGAGGTGGTGGCCGAGAGCTATGTGAACCTGATTCCAACCACCCAGGGCGGCACCCATGTGAACGGCCTGCGGACAGGGCTTCTGGAAGCGCTGCGCGAGTTCTGTGAGCTGCACAACCTGCTGCCGCGCGGGGTCAAGCTCACGCCGGATGACATCTGGGAGCGCTGCAGCTATGTGCTGTCATTCAAGATGCAGGAGCCGCAGTTCTCCGGCCAGACCAAGGAGCGCCTGTCCTCCCGGGAGGCTGCCAGCTTCATCTCCGGCGTGGTCAAGGACGCCTTCAGCCTCTGGCTGAACCAGCACACGGACATTGCCGAGGCGCTGGCGGAGTTCGTGATCGGCAATGCCCAGCGCCGCCTCAAGGCCTCACGCAAGGTCCAGCGCAAGAAGATCACTTCGGGCCCGGCCCTGCCGGGCAAGCTGGCGGACTGCACGGGTACGGATCCGGCGCAGTCGGAGCTGTTCCTGGTGGAGGGCGATTCCGCCGGCGGTTCCGCGAAACAGGCGCGGGATCGTGAATACCAGGCGGTCATGCCGCTGCGGGGCAAGATCCTCAATACCTGGGAGGTGGATTCGGGAGAGATCTTCAGCTCCCAGGAAGTGCATGATATCGCTGTGGCCATTGGTGTGGATCCCGGTTCCGGGGACCTGGCCGGCCTGCGCTATAACCGGGTCTGCATCCTGGCGGATGCGGATTCGGACGGCATGCACATCGCCACACTGCTGTGCGCCCTCTTCGTTAAACACTTCCGGCCCCTCGTGGAGTCGGGGCACATCTTCATGGCCATGCCGCCGCTGTATCGCATCGATCTGGGCAAGGAGACCTTCTACGCCCTGGATGAGCACGAGAAGCAGGGCATTATCGACCGCCTGGCGGCGGAAAAGCGCAAGGGCAAGATCCAGACCCAGCGCTTCAAGGGCCTGGGTGAGATGAACCCGCTGCAGCTGCGTGAGACCACCATGGCACCGGACACACGCCGTCTGGTTCAGCTTTCACTGAGTCCGGATGATGGTACCGATGATCGGATGGATATGCTGCTGGGCAAGAAGCGCGCCGCGGACCGGCGTACCTGGCTGGAAGAGCACGGCAACGAGGCCGAGGTCGTGGGCTGACCCCGGCCCGGCGCCGGTGGGTCAGCCGTCGAAGCGGCGGAAGACCAGCGTGGCGTTGGTGCCGCCGAAGCCAAAGCTGTTGCTCATGACCAGCGGCAGGTCCACGTTCTCTTTCAGTTCACGCAGTAAGGGATAGCCCTCGGCGCCTTCATCAAGGTTCTCGATGTTGGCCGAAGGCGTGATAAATCCTTCACGCTGCATGATCAGGCTGTAAATGGCCTCGTGCACCCCGGCCGCACCCAGCGAGTGACCGGTCAGCGGCTTGGTCGAGCTGGTCGGGGGCATGGCATCGCCCGTGACCTTGTGAATGGCCTGCAGCTCCACGACGTCGCCCATGGGCGTGCTGGTGCCATGGGTGTTGATGTAGCTCAGCGGCTCATCGATGCCCTTCAGTGATTGCTGCATGCACCGGACGGCGCCTTCACCCGATGGCGCCACCATATCAGCACCGTCGGACGTTGCCCCGAAGCCGACCAGTTCGCCCAGGATCGGAGCACCGCGTGCCTGGGCATGTTCCAGTGACTCAAGCGCAAGCACACCGCCCCCGCCGGCGATGACAAAACCGTCCCGGTCCGCGTCATAGGTGCGGGAAGCCTTCTCGGGTGTGTCGTTGTACTTGGTCGACAGAGCGCCCATGGCATCGAACAGCAGCGTCAGGGTCCAGTGCAGGTCTTCGCCGCCGCCGGCGAACATCACGTCCTGGCGCCCCAGTGCGATCAGGTCGGCGGCGTGGCCGATGCAGTGGGCGCTGGTGGCGCATGCGGAGGTGATGCCGTAGTTGACGCCCCGGATGCCGTAGGCAGTCGCCAGGTTGGCGTTGATCGCCGAGCCCATGGTCCGCGGTACGCGGTAGGGGCCAACGCGCCGGATACCCTTCTCGCGGTGGGTATCGATCGAGTCCATCAGTTCAACGGTCGAGGCACCGCCGGTGCCCATGATCAGCCCCGTGGTATCCGCCTTGATCTCTTTGTCCGTGAGGCCGGACTGCTCCACGGCCTCCTGCATCGCCATATAGGCATAGGCGGAGGCGGGGCACATGAACCGGTAGAGCTTGCGGTCGATGTGCTCTTTAGGGTCGATATGGAGGCCGCCCCAGACATGGCTGCGGAGCCCGTTATCCCGGGCGTCCTCACTGAACTCGATGCCTGAACGGACCTGGCGCAGGGAGTCGGTGACTTCCCGCTGGTTGTTGCCCAGGCTGGAGATGACCCCCATCCCGGTAATCACGACACGTCTCATTGCTAGTCTCTGCCTCAGAAGTTTTCCGTGGATGTGAAAAGCCCGACGCGCAGATCCTTCGCGTGGTAGATGGGGCGCCCATCCACTGAGACGACCCCGTCGGCTATTCCCATGGTAACACCACGCCGGACGATGCGTTTGATGTCGAGCTGGTAACGCACGAGCTTGTTTGAGGGTAGCACCTGGCCGGTAAATTTCACCTCGCCGCAGCCCAGAGCCCGCCCCCGCCCCTGGCCGCCGGTCCAGGCCAGGTAGAAGCCGGTCAGCTGCCACAGCGCATCGAGGCCCAGACAGCCTGGCATGACGGGATCGCCCTTGAAGTGGCAGTCAAAGAACCAGAGGTCGGGGTCAATATCCAGCTCCGCGATCAACTGGCCCTTGCCGTAGTCACCGCCCTCATCACTGATGTGGGGGATCCGGTCCAGCATCAGCATCTGGTCAACCGGCAGCCGCATGTCGCCTTCGAAGAGTTCCCCTCTTCCGCAGCGTTCCAGGTCGGCTTTGTCAAATTGGGCCACTGTCATGGCGATCTCCTGAGAATTACAACTGTTACGGTAACAGACTCTGGTGCGGATTGCTTGATACTCTGTTCCCACACTTTGACTGCATGTGCGGAAGCGTAAAGCTAACACGTGTTCGCTTTACGGGGGAATCACTGTTGCGGGTTGATGCGGTGTCGGGAATAGTCAGACTCCGGGCTGCTCGCCGGTAAGGATGTCGCAGCACAGCACCAGGGTGCGGTCCCCATGGACGAAGGCGCGTGACAGGGTTATGCACATGTGTGCGCCGGTTGCAGAAAGATAGGGGCGTGTGATCTGGAGCTCGCCGGGATAGCGCAGGGCGCGGCGCAGGTAGTGCTGTCGGTACCAGTCCGCCTGGACGGTGTTCTCCAGTGGCCGGAAACGCGGATCCAGCCGATGGGCGCTTTCCGGTGAAAGCAGGCTGTCGTGGACCTGGACACCGTCATCACCGATAAGGTAGCAGCGCGATACGGTGTGGTGATTGACCAGCGTTTCACAGGCCTGTTCAAAGCCATGTCCTGCCTGGAGTGCGCTGATCACCCGTTCAAAGCGATGGCTGAAGAAGCTGGTGATCGTCTGTGTCGGGTCGGACTGCTGCTGTTTCTCCTGCTTGTATTCCTCGAGCAGTGTATCGAAGTCTGTGGCGCCCCGGACGGCGTTGCCCAGCTCGGTTGTTGGCCGGTGGAAATAGAAACCCTGGACGAAATCCACGCCCGCATCCACGGCGATGAGGGCTTGGTCGCGGGATTCGACACCTTCCATCAGTACCAGGCAGCCGGACTCGTGGAGCAGTGAGACAATGCCCTTGAGAATCTGTCGTGTGCGCTTATCTTCAGTCGCCCGGGCGAGCATCTGGCGGTCCAGTTTGACGATATCCGGACGCAGGTTCCAGATGCGCTCGAAGTTTGAGTGCCCTGCACCGAAATCATCAATGGCCGTAAGGCAGCCCAGGGAACGGTAGTATTCCACCGTGCGGCGCAGCAGGGCCGGGTCGTCGCTGGGTTTTTCGACAATCTCCACGACCACCCGATGGGCGGGGAAGCCTGAATCCTGCAGGAGTCTGCCGAAGAAGGCATCCGACTGCATGCCGCTGGCCATGCACTGGGGGGAGACGTTGAGAAACAGCCAGTTGATCTCGTCCGAGACGTTCTGGAAATTGCGCACATGCAACGCGCGGCACAGGCGGTCCAGGAGCAGGTTTGAAGGGTGATCCTCGGCGAGATTGAACAGGTGGGGCGGCAGGACCGGCGCCGAGTCGTTGTCAAAAGCGCGGATCAGTGCTTCATAGCCGACAGTGCGCTTGTGGGAGATGCTGAATATAGGCTGGAGTGCGGTACGCAACACCAGACCTTCATAGCGCCCGACCCAGCAATGGTCCTCAGCTGCCGGAGACAGCAGGGCGCTGACACGCTCAAGATCGCTCACTGAACTGCTCTGGTCGAGTGGTGGCATGGCCCTGACTGCACTATGAACAACGTCCCGTTTTTACGGCCCTCCTCCTGACAGGCATAGCGGATTGTGCCAATTTCATCAACGTAATGACATCCTCTGTCATCAAACAACGTTAAAAGCACCATGGAGACAGTCAGATTTTCTGAAGGTCAGTGACAGAACTTTTCGGTTTCACCGCTCGCAGGCAGGGG
>NZ_VYJH01000010.1:0-119101 GCF_008709855.1 Halospina sp. K52047b
CTGGAAAAACTCCAAAGTTGAGGAGGGGGAGCAATGCAGTGGCGTAACACATGGAGCCGATGGGGGATTGTCAGCGTTGGCCTGCACTGGCTGATGGCGGCTGCCGTCATCGGGCTTTTCGGGGTCGGCCTTTACATGGTCGATCTCGGATACATGGACCCGTTGCGCAACGTGCTGCCGGACTGGCACCGCAGCGTTGGCCTGCTGCTGGGAGCGGCTCTGGTGCTGCGGCTGCTGTGGCGGTTCGTTTCGCCCCCTCCCGCACCGGTGCCTGAACACACCAGGGTGGAGCATCTCAGCGCCCATGCCGTGCACTGGCTGCTTTATGGGCTGATGCTGGCCATGGTGATCAGCGGCTATCTGATCTCCACCGCTGATGGGCGCGAAGTGGCCGTCTTCGACTGGTTCAGCGTGCCTGCTGTCACAGGCGATGTGCAGGGCATGGAGGATCTGGCCGGTGACTGGCACCGCTGGCTGGGCTGGACCCTGATCATACTCGCGGGCCTGCACGGACTGGCCGCTCTCAAACACCACTTCTGGGATCGTGACGACACGCTGCGACGGATGCTGTGCATGAAGCTGCGTCAGTCACGCTCCCCGGACAGGCAGTAGACAACACACAGAAGGAGAACACCATGAATCACCGTACAAACCTGACCCGCAGTTTCATTGCATCAGCTGTAACTATGGCCGTTTTGGGTACCGGCCAGGCACTGGCGGCGGATCCCAGTGGCACCTATGCCTTTGACCGGGAGGGCCAGCACCAGTTCATCCAGTTCCGCATCAGCCATCTTGGTTTCAGTACCCTCTACGGGCGTTTCAATGATTTTGATGGCAGCTTCGAGTACGACGCGGATAATCCGGAAGAATCCTCGGTTCAGGTGACCGTCGACACCAGCAGTGTGGATTCCAATCATTCGGAGCGGGATAAGCACCTGCGGGAAGAGGACTTCCTGTACGTGAGCGAGTACCCGGAGGCCACCTTCGAGAGCACGTCCGTTGAGATGGAGGGTGAGGATACTGCCACGGTAACCGGTGATCTGACCCTGCGCGGCGTCACCCGTGAGATTGACCTGGAGATGGAGCTGATCAATCACGGCGAGGATCCGTGGGGCAATTACCGGATGGGGTTCGAGGGTACAACGACCCTGACACTGGAGAACTACGGGATCGACTATGATCTGGGGCCGCAGGCGGAAGAAGTGACCCTGATGCTTTCCGTGGAAGGCATACGTCAGTGACGGCGGCGTAGCCGGTCATCAGTGGCGCCTTCATTGTTTGGGCGTCGCTGGTGTCGGGTCCAGAACAGGTTCAGGAACACCAGCACACTCACCCCGAGGCTGGTAAGTCCGTACAGGCGCAGATCCACCAGAGCGCCAGCCCACATGTATTCCACTACAATGATCAGCACGAAGGTGACAAAGCCCACCATGAGTCCCTGGGCCGCAGCCCGGCGCGCAGCGCGTATTCGACTCGATGCCATAAGGGGTATCGGTTCCACCGTGATAACAGGATCGTCGCTGAAGGTGGATTCACGGTAGCCCCCGGCGCTCCCGGCCCACTATTCGGGAAATCCACTACCGCTGGTTTGGAGTCCAGCGCAAGCCTCCCTATAATGGCGCTTTGCCCGAAAGGGGCACCCACCCATGACGGAGCACAGAGGGCCTATGCCGGAATTCGAGACCACCGACGAGGGCTATGAGCGCGTCGCGCTGCGTGATTATACGGAGAAGGCGTACCTGGACTATTCCATGTACGTCATTCTCGACCGCGCGCTGCCGCACATCGGGGACGGCCTGAAGCCCGTCCAGCGTCGGATCGTCTACGCCATGTCCGAGCTGGGTCTCTCTGCGACCGCCAAGTACAAGAAGTCCGCGCGCACCGTGGGCGATGTGCTGGGCAAGTTCCATCCCCATGGCGACTCCGCCTGTTACGAGGCCATGGTGCTGATGGCCCAGCCCTTTTCGTATCGCTACCCGCTGGTGGACGGCCAAGGCAACTGGGGCAGCCAGGACGACCCCAAGTCGTTCGCGGCCATGCGCTACACCGAGGCACGGCTGGCGAAGTTCTCCGAGGTGCTGCTCAGCGAGCTGGGGCAGGGCACGGTGGACTGGCAGCCGAACTTCGACGGGACCCTGAATGAGCCCGCGACCCTGCCGGCCCGGGTGCCGCACGTGCTGCTCAACGGCACCACCGGCATCGCCGTGGGCATGGCCACGGACATCCCGCCGCACAACCTGCGGGAAGTGACCTCTGCCTGCATCCGGCTCCTGGACGACCCCGGGGCGGACGTGGATGCCCTCTGTGACCATATCCAGGGCCCGGATTTTCCGGCGGGTGCTGCCATCGTCTCCTCTCGGGAGGATCTGCGCCAGCTCTACCGTACCGGCCGCGGAACCCTGCGCATGCGGGCCCGCTGGCAGCTGGAGGGGGGCGACATCGTGATCACGGCCATGCCGCACCAGGTCTCCGGCAACCGGATCATGGAGCAGATCGCGCAGCAGATGCAGCAGCGCAAGCTGCCCATGGTGACCGACCTGCGCGACGAGTCCGACCACGAGAATCCGGTGCGGCTGGTGATCTCGCCGCGTTCCAACCGTGTGGACACCGATGGGCTCATGGAGCACCTGTTCGCCAGCACGGATCTGGAAAAGAACTACCGGATGAACCTCAACGTCATCGGTCTGGACGGCCGTCCGATGGTCCGCGACCTCCGTGGGCTGCTCTCCGAGTGGCTGGAATACCGCCATGAGACAGTACGCCGCCGGCTCGAGCACCGCCTGGGCAAGGTGACGGCCCGGCTGCATATCCTCGAGGGGCTGCTGGTGGCCTACCTCAATATTGATGAGGTCATCCAGATCATCCGCGATGAGGACAAGCCCAAGCCGGTACTGATGGACCGCTTCGGGCTCTCGGACGAGCAGGCCGAGGCCATTCTGGAACTCAAACTGCGCAATCTCGCCAAGCTCGAGGAGATGAAGATCCGGGGCGAACAGGACGAGCTGCAGCAGGAGCGCGACAGTCTCCAGGCCACCCTGGGCTCCGAGGACCGCATGCGCGAGCTGATCAAATCCGAACTCGAGGCCGACGCCGAAACCTTCGGCGACGACCGCCGCAGCCCCATCGAGGCCAAGGGCGAGGCCAAGGCCTTCAGCGAGACGGACCTGGTCTCCGGGGATCCGGTTACCGTGGTGCTTTCCGAGAAAGGCTGGATACGGGCGGCCAAGGGGCATGATGTCGACCCCAGCGGGTTCAGCTACAAGGCCGGGGACCGCTTCGCCCTGGCGGCACGCGGGCGCAACAACCAGCAGGCGCTGGTGCTTGACACCACGGGGCGCAGCTATGCCCTCAATACCCATACGCTGCCATCGGCGCGGGGCCAGGGCGAGCCGCTGACCACCCGCATCAATCCGCCCACCGGCGCCGGTTTTGCCGGCCTTATGATGGCCGGTGAGGGGCGGGTTCTGCTCAGCACCACCGCCGGTTACGGGTTTGTGACGCCGCTGTCGTCACTGGTCAGCCGCAACCGTAACGGCAAGGCCGTTCTCAACGTGCCCCAGGGCGCCGGGATACTGCCCCCTCAGCGGGTGCGCGAGGGCGACAGCGTCTGGCTGGCGGCGGTGTCCAGCGAGGGCCGCCTGCTGGTTTTCCCGCTCAGTGAACTGCCGGAACTGGCCAAGGGCAAGGGCAACAAGATGCTCGGAATTCCGCCAGCGCGCGTGAAAAGCGGTGAGGAATCCATGGTGGCGGTCACCACCTTCTCGGAGCGGGACCAGCTGGTGCTGCACGCCGGCAAGCGCCACCTGACGCTGCGCTTCAGTGATCTCGAGCACTACCGGGGCGAGCGGGGCCGGCGTGGCCACAAGCTGCCGCGCGGGCTCCAGCGGGTTGACCGTATGGAAGTGATTGAACACGACAACGCCGGGGAGGCGTCTTCAGCGGATGAGTGAACTGGTACTGATCAATGTCTCCGGGCGCGACAAGCCCGGCCTTACCTCCGAGATCACCGGCATTATGGCGCGCTTTGATGTGCGCATCCTGGACATCGGCCAGGCGGTGATCCACGACCACCTGACCTGGGGCATCCTTGCGGAGATTCCCGAGGAAAACAACGCCCCCCAGGTGTTCAAGGAGCTGCTGTTCCGTATCCATGAGCTGGACCTGCAGGTGCGCTTCGAGCCCATCACCGAGGAGGCCTACGGCGAATGGGTTCAGGGCAAGGGCCGCGGCCGCTATGTGGTCACCCTGATGGCGCGGGACATCACCGCGGACCAGATTGCGCGGGTCTCCAGTATTACCGCACAGCACGGGCTTAATATCGACAACATCGCCCGCCTTTCCGGGCGCACCAGCCTGGAGCGCAGTGACCGTATCGCCTGTGTGGAATTCTCCGTGCGCGGCACGCCCCAGGACCTGGAGGCGCTGCGCTCGGATTTCCTGCATATTGCCACGGATCTCAACGTGGACATCGCCTTCCAGGAGGACTCCATCTACCGCCGCAACCGCCGGCTTGTGGTGTTTGACATGGATTCGACCCTGATCGAGGCAGAGGTGATCGACGAGCTGGCCGCCGAGGCGGGCGTGGGCCACAAGGTGGCTGAGATCACGGAAAGGGCTATGAAAGGGGAGCTGGACTTCAGCCAGAGCTTCCGGGAGCGGGTGGCGCTTCTGGAGGGAATGGAGGAATCCGTGCTCGAGCGCGTGGCGGAACGGCTGAAGCTGACCGAGGGCGCCGAGCGGCTCATCACCACTCTGCGTAACCTGGGCTACCGCACCGCGATCCTCTCCGGCGGCTTCACCTACTTCGCGCGGCATCTGCAGCAGCGGCTCAACATCGACTATGTCTACGCCAATGATCTGGAGATCGAGAATGGTCGTGTAACCGGCGAGGTGGCCGGCCGGATTGTGGACGGTCAGCGCAAGGCCGAACTTCTGGAGCAGATCGCGGATGAGGAACGCATCCGCCTGGAGCAGGTGATTGCCGTGGGCGATGGCGCCAACGACCTGCCCATGCTCAGCAAGGCCGGACTGGGCGTAGCCTTCCGGGCTAAGCCGCTGGTTAAGGAGTCCGCCCGCCATTCCATTTCCACCCTGGGGCTGGACGCGATTCTGTACCTGCTGGGGTACCGGGAATCGGACAGGGCGCCGGACCTGGTGGCCATGAACCGGGACCAGTAGAAGCGCCCTTAGCGCTTCTCAGTCCCCCTCGCCAAAGTCGTAGTCCATATCCGGCGTCGGCGCCTGCAGGTAGTAACCCTGGATGTAGTTGACGCCCGCCTGCCAGATGGTAGCCAGCACCGAGGCACTTTCGACCAGCGGCATGACTGTTAGACGGCCCTGCTGGTGCAGGGTCTGGATCATTTCCTTCACCGTCTGGCGTGATTCCTCGTTTTTCTGGATTTCGTCGGTGTAGGAGCCGTCCAGTTTCACGTAGTCCACGTCCAGATGCTTGAGGGTGTTGAACGGATTCAGCGCGCCCCCGAAGTGGGTGATGGACAGGGAACAGTGCAGTTCACGCAGCGCGCCGCAGAAATCGCGTGCCTGCTTGAGGTAGGTGGTGGCATCGCGCTCCGCGATCTGGAAGATCAGCGAGTCCCCGGGCAGCCTTGCCGCCTTCAGGGCCACGCCCAGCCATGACGGGAAGGTCTGGTCCTGGACGGTTTCCGCGGTTACGTTCAGGAACAGCCGGGTCTCGTGCCCCTTGGAGCGGTGACTGGCCAGCTGTTTGATGGTCTGCAGGACCACCCAGCGGTCGATCTTGGCCGCCGTGTTCACTGGCCCGCCCGGGGGCAGGAAATCGTAGGGCGAGACCTCTTTGCCATGCTCATCCAGCATCCGCACAAAGGCTTCGTAGTGCTCCTCGCCCTCGCCGCGCAGGTTGATGATCGGCTGGAACAGCAGCCGGAACTGGTCGTTGTCCAGTGCCTGCTGGATGGCGTCGGCAGTGCCATCCGCACTGCCCTGGGACTGCAGCTGCGGTTCGTGGACGTTGATGCCGTTACCCGCCTCATGGCCTTCCTGCTGGCGCACCTCGTCGGCGGCGGTGTGGGCACGCCCCACCAGATCCTCCGCCTGCGGGGCGTTCTCGGTGATGGCGGCAATACCGATGCTGACCGTCAGCTGCAGGGTTCGGCCTGAAACGTCGAACAGGTGATCCTCAACGCGTTTGCGCAGCGTCTCGGCAACCTCCTTCATGCTCTCAACCGTGTCCTGGGGGCCGAGGATGCAGAAGGCGTCGTCACTGAGTCGTGCCACTACCTGGTCTTCCCGGGCACAGGCAGCGATCAGCCCGGCCATGTCACCGATCACCAGATCCGCTCCGGAAATGCCGATCTGGGTTTTCTTGTGCACGAACTCATCCAGGGCGATGTAGGCCAGTGCCGCATCCGAGCCGTCTTTCTGCACCCGGGCAATGGTCTGGGACAGCGTATCCATCAGGTGATGCCGGTTATAGAGCCCGGTGAGTACATCCTTGCTGCTGATCTCCCGCAGCTTCTCCGCCAGCTCCGCACTGTCCTGGACGGGGCGGGCCACGATCTGGATGCAGGGCTCACCGTCATAGGTGGCGGCGGAGAGTTCGGCCGTGACCTCGATGGTTTCGCCGTCCGGGCGCTCAATGGTGACGGTGAGCGGTTCCTGCGGTTCCTCCCCTTCGCGGAACTGCTTCATGGCCTCCTTGAAGTGCTGTTGGCTGCCGCTGTCAAGGGTGTCCAGAACCGGCAGGGCCAGAAGGTCGTCCGGGTCCTCATAGCCCAGCAGTTCCAGGTAGGACTGGTTGGCGTAGACGTGCAGGCCGTCATTGATATAGGCAATGGCGTCCTTGGAGCTTTCCAGCAGCAGGTGGCAACGCTGCTCCGCATCCCGCAGGTGTCCGGAGAGAGAGCGCCGCTGCCGCCGTTCACCGAGGTTGGCCAGCTCCCGGTCGATGACCTGGCGCAGCAGGGTGCTGTTGTCGAAGGGGACGGCGTCCTGGGCGCCGCGTTCCATAACGGCGCTGCGGCGTTCGCCGTCCTCGCCGGCGGCCATCAGGATGGCGGGCAGATCCTTATCCTGGCGCCGGATCTGGTCGAGGGCGTCCTCTGGCGAGGGTTCCTGCTCCGCATCCCTGATAAGCATCAGGTCCCAGGTTCCGCTGCCAAGAGCGTCCTGCAGATCTTCCGGCGACGTGACCCGGTGCGCCCGTGTTGCGCGCCCCGCGTTGCGCAACAGGCTGACAACCTGCTCCGCATCATTCTGGGAGGGGTCAAGGAGAAGCAGGTGGATGGTTTCAGTCTTCTGGGGCATGATGCCGCGCGAACTCCCTGAATTGATTGCAGGCCACAGTTTTACAGCGATTGCCAGAGTGAAGCAAAGTCATCGTCGTCACTGGTGCCGGATCGGTCTTTGCCTGATGGGCCACGGAATCGCAGCTCAAACTGACTGATGCTGCTGGTGGCGGATACACGCCGGCTGAGCTGGGCTGTTTCCTGCTCGCCGTCACGCAGCAGCGTGATGCGGTGCCCGGTCTGGAAGGGCATGCGTGGCGTCAGCAGGGTTGCCGGCTGGCCGATGGCACTCAGTTCCGGCAGCAGCAGTCCCCGCAGGAACTCACTGCCACTGCCGCTCTTGTTGTCGAGGCGCAGCGCGCAGGGCATCGCGCCAGGGCCCAGCAGTTCAATACCGAGCTGGGCACTGCGCTGACCGCCCTGGCGGATCCACCGGATCAGGGCGACGCTCCAGGGGTGATCGACATTTTCGCGCACGCCCAGGATCTCGCCAGTCTGAAGGCTGGACGGCATCTCCGCATCCCAGTTGATGCAGTAGCCGCCAGGGCTGGTGTTCTCCAGGCTGACTTCGTAAAGCGGGTAGGCATGCTCGCTGTCACCGGCCATATCGCCGCCCGAGCCCCGGAAATTGATTGGCGCATCCGGAGAGGTCATGGATTCATGGTGTCCGGCGTCGAAGGCGCTGGCCCAGGGATCATTGCGCCGCTGCGCCGCGCCCAGGAAGACGTTCTGCGACGGCTCTGTGTCCTGGCTGTCCACGAAGCGGTTGAAGGCCACCTGGCCGGCGGAAAAATAGTGTACGGAGGTCATGCCAACCGCGACCTGCAGGCTGCCGGAGCTCTCGATACGCCTGTAGGAGCGCTGGGTCAGGACCCCCAGAGCCTGGCCCAGGTGCATGAGCAGTGCATCACTGACCTTCACGGGCAGTTCAGGGGCATCCGCCGGTGGGGCGGCGTTCCGGTTGTTCGCCAGTGCGGCCAGGCCCTCCGCGAGTTCGGTGCTGTCGAAGCCGATGTGCTGCGTGGTCAGCGGTGTCCGGAGCAGGTTGCGGTAAGTCGGGGGAGCATCCTGGCCGAGATTGA
This sequence comes from Halospina sp. K52047b, assembly GCF_008709855.1. Lineage (NCBI taxonomy): Bacteria > Pseudomonadati > Pseudomonadota > Gammaproteobacteria > Halospina > Halospina sp. K52047b. The sequence continues at coordinate 8,348 of NZ_VYJH01000010.1, forward strand.
TCACAAAGAGCGCGTCATTCATGCCGCGCTGGAGGATCCGGGTATGGGCGGTCCAGCACTCGAACAGGCTGTAAACTTCCGCCAGCTCCTTCTGGCGAAGCTGATTCGGTCGGCAGCAGCCAAGCAGCAGCAGCCGTTTGTAGGCATCCTCAACAGTAGTCCTGCGGTGGTGCTGGTTGACGGGATCCTCGATGGCAATGCCTGTGATCTGGCGCGCGAGCGCCCAGCTGAAGATCTGGTGGGCTTCGTACCAGGTGCCACCGGGGCTGGGCGCGTACAGTTGGCTGGCCCGCAGAAGCGTGCTGCCGAGGCTGGAGATCGCCCGATGGCAGGCCTGGGCATTGGCCATCTTCTGTTTGTCCGGATTGGGCGTATCGGCGAGCTGGCTCACGACGATCTTGTAGCCCGTGGCCAGGTGGCGCTGCAGGGCCTGAGCAAGGTTGGCGACTTTGCGCTGCTTTTCCGTCAGAGCGATGGATCGCCCCAGAAAATGCTGGGACAGCTGGTCACAGATGAAGTTCAGCTGCGGGCGAAGCTGACCCAGCAGCTTCATTCTCAGGGCCGGGCTGATGTCGAGCTGGTTGAGCTCAATGGCGGCATGGTAGAGCTGGCGTGCGGACTCACCCACATTGGCGATCGGCAGCCCGTCGACCCATTCCCTGAAGGCGCGTGGGGACGCCTCACAGAAGGATAGACTGCTGAGCTTCTGTTCCGGAAGCGCGAGATCCGGCTTTCCTGCTTTGCCCGCCATTGATCATTACCGCTGGTTTCTGGGTGTCCGCTTACAATACAAGTCCAGGGTCGGGAGAATAGCAAGCGCAACAGGCTTTTGCCGTTGATTTCACAACGACTTTAAAGATTCAGGGGCTGTTTGGCAGGTTGGCCGGGGACTTCCCGCACCAGCTTCGGTACCAGAAAGCCGGGGAGCCGTTCCAGCAGGGTCCGGGTCAGTGCCCGGGCCCTTTCATCACCGGGGTCATAGTGTGCAGCGCCCGCGATGGGGTCAAACGCGTGCAGATAATAGGGGAGAACACCGCACTCGAACAGGCGCTCGCTGAGCTGCTCCAGGGTATCGGCGTCATCGTTGATCCGGCGCAGCAGAACCGCCTGGTTCAGTAGCGTGGCCCCGGCGCCGGCCAGTGCCCTCAGCGCAGCATGGACGTCGTCGTCGATTTCCGCCGGGTGGTTGATGTGCACCACGATCACCTTCTGCAGTGGTGATCCACCAAGCCAGTCCAGCAGGTCGGTATTCACCCGCTGGGGGATGACCACGGGAAGCCGGGTGTGGATGCGCAGGCGGCGCACATGGTCGATACTGGCCACCGCCGCAGCGAGCCGGGCCAGGAGCCGGTCCGGGCTGGCGAGCGGGTCGCCGCCGCTGAAGATCACCTCGTTGATCGCCGGGTCGGCATCGATCCGGTCCAGGGCAGCCTGCCAGTCGGAGCCGCCCAGCTGGTGTTCCTCATAGGGGAAGTGGCGCCGGAAACAGTAGCGGCAGTTGATGGCGCAGGCACCGGTGACCATGAGCAGGGCCCTGGAGGCGTACTTGTGTACAAGCCCTGAGGTGGCGCTGGCACTGTCGCCACTGACTTCCTCCAGTGGGTCACTCACATAGCCGGGCTGGTCCTCGCCTTCCTCGGGCAGGGGCAGGATCTGGCGCAGCAGCGGGTCGTCCGGATTGCCGGGCTCGATCCGCCGCAGCCAGGGTTCCGGCGCCCGGACCGGGAACTGGCGGTGACCGGGTGCCATGCCAGCTAGCATGGATTCCGGTAGCGCCAGGCGCTGGCACAGGGCTTCAGGCGTGGTAACGGCCTGCCCCAGCTCTTTCTGCCACCGGGGGCGGTCGCTGGCGATGGTTGTGGTTTCGACAGGCGCGTGACCGGACTGTATCATTGGCATCCCAAGTTTACTGGCAATTCGAGCGAGGCATCGATGGCGACCTATTCTACCAACGAATTCCGCGGCGGGCTGAAAGTCATGCTCGACGGCGACCCCTGCGTGATTGTTGAAAATGAGTTCGTCAAACCCGGAAAGGGCCAGGCGTTCAGCCGCGTGAAGCTGCGCAACCTGATGACGAACCGGGTCTGGGAACGCACCTTCAAGTCCGGGGAGACCCTGGAGGCGGCGGATGTGCTTGAGTTCGACATGGAGTACGTCTACAGCGACGGCGAGTTCTGGCACTTCATGAAGACTGACGGTTCCTTTGAGCAGTTCGCTGCGGACGAGCGCGCCGTGGGTGATGCCGCCAAGTGGCTCAAGGAACAGGACGTCTACACCGTCACACTGTACAACGGTGCCCCGCTGAACGTCACACCGCCGGCCTTCGTGGACCTGGAAGTGGTGGACACGGATCCGGGCGTTAAGGGGGATACCGCCCAGGGCGGCTCCAAGCCGGCGACCCTGTCCACCGGTGCCGTGGTGAACGTGCCGCTGTTCATGGAAATCGGCGAAGTCATCCGCGTGGATACCCGCAAGAACGAGTACGTCTCCCGCGTCCGCAACGGATGAGCTGGGAGCCGGGCGCCACCCCCGCGATGCTGCGCGCCCGGGCCCACCTGCTCCGGGCGTTGCGGGATTTCTTCGACACACGCGGGGTGCTTGAGGTCCAGACGCCGGTTCTGGGCCGCCATACCGTTACCGAACCCGCCATTGAGAGCCTGCCGGTGACTGTTGATGGTCTGGAAGCCTGGCTTCAGACCTCCCCGGAATACTTTATGAAACGCCTGCTGGCCGCTGGATCCGGCTCCATCTACCAGATCGGGCCGGTCTTTCGCGCAGGTGAGCAGGGCCGGCGCCACAATCCGGAGTTCACGCTGCTGGAGTGGTACCGGGTCGGTTTCGACCTGGAGGCCCTCGTTGTGGAGGTCGGTGATCTGGTGCAGGAGGTGCTGGAGAGTCCGCGTCCCCATGTCGCGGAATACCGGGAGCTGATGCAGGCGCATGCCGGTGTGGATCCATGGCGGGACGAGCCCGCCCGGCTGGCGGAACGGGCTTCAGCGGTCAGCGGCATTCCCCGGGAGCAGCTGAACCGGGGGGAGGCTCTGGATCTGCTGATGAGCGGCTGTGTGGAGCCGGCCCTGGCAGAGCAGGGCCCTGTGATCGTTCAGCATTATCCTTCCGACCAGTGTGCACTGGCAGCGGTTACCGAGGTCGGCGGTGTCCCGGTAGCACGCCGGTTCGAGCTCTATCTGGACGGGATCGAGATCGGCAACGCCTACGAGGAGCTTCTGGATGCCACGGAGCAGCGTCGGCGGTTCGAGGCGGATAATGCGCGCCGCCGCGAGGCGGGTCAGCCCATCCCAGAGCCGGACGTCAGGTTTCTGGAGGCGCTGGAGGCAGGTCTGCCTCCGTGCAGCGGTATGGCCATGGGGGTGGACCGCCTGCTCATGCATCGGACTGGAGCTGGTTCCCTGGATGAGGTGATGGCCTTTTCCCGGGAACGCCTCTGAGGCCGGGGGTCAGCTGGCGCGGAACAACGACTCGCCCATTCGAACGCTCTGCTCTGGGGTCAGTTCACCCGTCGGCTCAAAGGCGCCCCTGGGCAGCATCAGTATGACCGTGCTGCCCAGATAGAACCGGCCCATCTCGGCGCCGCGTGCCAGGTGAGGTCCATCGTGTGCGGCATGGCGGATGCTTCGCGCCCCGGGCGCAACCCGGCCTCCCCAGACCGTTTCGATGCCTGCCACGATCATGGCACCAACCATCACCACCGCCATGGGCCCGTATTCGGTACGGAACCAGGCGACCAGCCGCTCGTTGCGCGCAAAGAGCCTCGGCACATTACGGGTGGTGGCCGGGTTCACCGAGAACAGACGACCTGGGATGGTGGTGGTTGCCTCAAGGGTGCCGGTCACAGGCATATGCACCCGGTGATAGTCCTTCGGAGACAGGTAGATGGTGGCAAACCGGCCCTGCTCGAAGGCAGCCAGTTCGGGTTCGGGCCGGGCGGTCAGCTCCGCCGCGGAAAAGCTCTGGCCCTTGGCCTGGAACAGGCGCCCACGGCTGATGGTGCCGCTCTGGCTGATGGCCCCGTCTGCCGGGCAGACCAGCGTGCGCTCGTCGCCTTCGATGGGGCGGGCGTCATCGCGCAGAGGCCGGGTGAAAAAGTCATTGAAGCTGGCGTAGGCCTCCGGATCCGGGTCCGCTGCCTCGCTCATGTCCACACCATAGCGGCGGATGAAGCCATTGATCAGGCGCCGGCGCAGGGCGGGATGCCGGGAGTCCGCCACGCGTCCGGCCAGGCGTGACAGGCCGTGCTGGGGGGCCAGGTGCTGGGCGGCGATGAAGCCGCTGTCGAGCAGGGAATGCATCATTCGACGGGGGTCTCCGTGCGGTTGCCCCATTCCGCCCAGGAGCCGGCGTAGGCGCGCACGTCGTGGTATCCCAGGGCACGGGCGGCGACGTAGGTGAGCCCGGAGCGGTGATGGCTCTGGCAGTGGGTGATGACGGGTTTCGAGGGTTCAATACCGAGCGAGGTCAGGGTTTCCCGGAGCCGGTCTTCCGGCAGCAGGCGGTAGTTGCGCTCCGGGTCCATGATCTCGGTCCATTCCAGGTTGGCCGCGCCGGGTATGTGACCGGAGCGGGCCGCGGACTGGCGCTCGCCACGGTATTCCGCAGGGGCGCGTGCATCCCAGATGGCGGTGTTGCCGGCTCTGACGGCCTCGAGCACTTCTTCGAGATCCGCTGTTGTCGAGGGGTCCAGGGTGAGGGCCGGACGCGAGGATTCGGTGGCCTCTGACACCTCGGTGCTGGTTGGGTAGCCTTCGCGGATCCAGGCGATGCGCCCGCCGTTGAGAAGGCTCCAGTTGCGGTGACCCACGGACTCCAGCAGCCAGATGAAGCGCCCGGCCCAGCCGCCACCCTCATCATCGTAGGCGACCACGTGGTGCTCCGGTTTGAGACCGATCCGCCCAAGCAGCTGTTCGAGCTCCGCCTTTTCCGGCAAAAGACCCGGTACGGGTGAGGCAGCGCCCCGGGTCTCGCGGGGGTGAACGTGGATGGCACCCGGGATATGGGCTTCCGTGTAATGCTCCGGGCCGGAAAGATCCACCAGCAGCAGGTTCTCATCATGGAGGTGCTGATGCAGGGTATCCGGCTCAAGAATCATGGGAAGGGATGGCATTGGGGCCTCGGTATCGTCCGTATTCGGCCGAAGGATACCAGAGGCCCCGGGTGCGGACGAGACTATTCGATCTCGACCAGTACCTCACCGGGGGTGACCCGGTCGCCCTTGCTGATGTGCACGGCCGTCACCGACCCGGCCACCGGGGCCTTGACCTCGGTTTCCATCTTCATGGCCTCGATGATCAGCACGGGATCGCCGGCGGCGACGCTGTCGCCCTCCCTGACCACCACATCCACGATGTTGCCGGGCATGCTGGTGGTCACGTGGCCCTCCCTGGTGGCTCGGGCCCGCTGACCACCGCCCGGGGCGGACTCACCGACGGCTTCCAGTTCGATCTCTTCGGGGACACCATCGACGGTCATGTAGAACCGACGCCGGTCATCGCCACCGGGGCTTACCCCGGTCACCTGGATGTCGTAGGTCTCGCCATGGACCTGGATGCGGAACTCGGTGGGGACGTGGCCGGAGGCGTTCTCCGAGGGTGCCGGCTCCAGGACTTCCGGCTGGAGAGTGCCGTCGCGGCGCTGTTCCAGGAAGGTCCGTGCCTGATCCGGGAACATGGCGTAGGTGAGCACGTCCTCCTCGGATTCGGCGACGTCGGAGACCTCATCCTTCAGTTTGTGGAACTCGTTGGCCAGCAGGTTGGCCGGGCGTTCCTCGACCGGCTCCTCCTTGCCCACGGCACGCTGCTGCAGATTCTGGTCCACGTCGCCCGGCGCCTTGCCGTACCAGCCCTGGAGGTACTTTTTCACCTCGTTGGTGATGGTGCCGTAACGGCTGTCCGAGAGGACGTTGATCACCGCCTGGGTCCCCACAATCTGGGAGGTCGGTGTGACCAGAGGGGGATAGCCCAGCTCCTCCCGGACCTTCGGGATCTCGCGGAACACGTCCTGGATGCGGTCCAGCGCGCCCTGTTCCTTCAGCTGGTTGGCAAGGTTGGACATCATGCCCCCCGGGACCTGGGAGAGCAGGACAGTGGTGTCCACGCCGTTGTACTCGCTTTCGAACTGGTGGTACTTCTTCCGGACTTCCCGGAAGTGGCGGGCGATGCTGTCCAGCTTCTCCAGGTCCAGCCCGGTTTCGTACCCGGCGTCATGGAGTGCGGCCACTACGGACTCGGTGGGCGGATGGCTGGTGCCGCCGGCGAATGAGGAAGTGGCGGTATCCAGGTGGTCCACGCCCGCCTCCACGGCGGCCCACTGGCACATGCTGGCCATGCCCGAGGTGTAGTGGGAGTGCAGGAAGACCGGCACGTCGAAGCGCTGCTTCAGGCCGCTGACCAGCTCGGAGGTGGCGGCGGGCGTGAGCAGCCCGGCCATGTCCTTGATGGCGATGCTGTCCACCCCGAGGTCCACCATCGTCTTCGCCTGCTCCAGGAAGGCTTCAGTGCCGTGAACCGGGCTGACCGTGTAGCAGAGGGTGCCCTGGGCGTGTTTGCCGGTTTTCTTCACCGCGCGGATGCTGGTTTCCAGGTTGCGGACGTCGTTGAGCGCGTCAAAGATGCGGAAGACGTCGATGCCGTTGTCCGCCGCCTTCTGCACGAATGCCTCGACCACGTCGTCCGCGTAATGGCGGTAGCCCAGCAGGTTCTGCCCGCGCAGCAGCATCTGCAGCCGGGTATTGGGCAGCGCCTTTTTCAGCTGGCGCAGCCGCTCCCAGGGGTCTTCCTTGAGGAAGCGGACACAGGCGTCAAAGGTGGCGCCGCCCCAGCATTCCAGGGACCAGTAGCCGGCCTGGTCCAGCCACTCGCAGGCAGGGAGCATGTCCTCGGTCCGCAGGCGCGTGGCGATCAGGGACTGGTGGGCGTCGCGCAGGATGACGTCGGTGATGTGGATCTTGCGTTGGCTCATGATGTTTCTCCTGATTCGGGGCTCACAGGCCAGCCTGGGCGGCAATGGCCGCGGCGATGGCGGTGGCGACGGATTCGGGCCTGGACTTGGTGCTGTATTCGAGCAGTTCCGGATGGTTCTCGACGAAGCTGGTGTTGAACCCGCCCGCGCGGAACTCCAGGTTCTGGAGGATCTGCTGGTAGTAGGGGATGGTGGTGGTGACCCCGTAGATGCCCATGTCGTTCAGGGCACGCCGGCTGCGTTCCAGCAACTCCTCCCAGCTGAGGGCCCAGACAATGAGCTTGGCGCACATGGAGTCGTAGTGCGGCGGAATCTCATACCCCGTGTACATGGCCGCGTCCGTCCGCACCCCAGGGCCGCCGGCGGAGTAGTAGCGGCTGATGCGCCCGAAGCTCGGCAGGAAGCCGTTCTGCGGGTCCTCGGCGTTGATCCGGAACTGGGCGGCGAAGCCCCGGTAGCTGATGTCGGACTGGCTGTACGGCAGGGGCTCGCCCGCGGCGATGCGGATCTGGGTCTTCACGATGTCCACGCCGGTGATTTCCTCGGTGATGGTGTGCTCCACCTGCACCCGGGTGTTCATCTCCATGAAGTAGAACTCACCACTGTCGTCCAGCAGGAATTCCACGGTACCGGCGTTCTCGTAGCCACAGCCCTTCGCCACCCGTACGGCCAGATCGCCAAGGTACTCGCGCTGCTGCTCGGTCAGCTGTGGCGATGGTGCGAGCTCGATCAGCTTCTGGTTGCGCCGCTGCACGGAGCAGTCACGCTCGTAGAGGTGGATGGCGTTGCCCTGGCGGTCGACCAGGACCTGGACCTCGATGTGGCGCGGGTTGACGATGCACTTCTCGAGGAAGACCTCGGCACTGCCAAAGGCCTTGGTGGCCTCGGAAATGACCCGCTCATAGTTCTGGCGCAGTTCCTTCTCGCTGTCACAGCGGCGGATACCACGGCCACCCCCGCCGGAGGTGGCCTTGAGCATGACCGGGTAGCCGATGCGCCCGGCCTGGGCAACCGCGTCTTCCACGTCCTCCAGGTTGCCCTCGGAGCCCGGTGTTACCGGAACGCCGGCGCGGATGGCCGTGTTACGCGCCTCGGTCTTATCACCCATGCCGTGGATGACTTCCGAGGCCGGGCCGATGAACTGGACCCCACGATCCCGGCAGACGGCAGCAAGGGTCTCGTTCTCGGACAGGAATCCGTAGCCGGGGTGCAGGGCATCGCACCCTGTCTCCACGGCCATGTTCACCACCTGATGGGGATTGAGGTACCCGGAGAGCGGATCCTGACTGATGCAGTGGGCCTCATCGGCCTTTTTGACATGCAGCGAATAGCGGTCCGCTTCCGAGTAGATGGCGACCGCCGTGATGCCCAGCTCCTGGCAGGCGCGGGCAATACGGACGGCGATCTCGCCCCGGTTGGCGATCAGTACCTTTCTGATGGGCATTGATGATCTCCTCAGTCGAACTGGCCGTTGACAGCCTGGACGATCTCCGCGAACGAGGTTGCACGGGCCCGGCTGTCCAGCGACACCCTCAGGCGCCGCGTGAGATGACTGGCCGTGATGACGCCCCTGAGGGCAACGCTGTCGCCCTCAGGGGTATCCTCAATGACCAGCATATGCTCTTCGTGGACATCGTTGAAGGTATACACCAGGTCGCCGACCCGTGCCGCCTCCAGATCCTCGATGGTGATGGCGGGCAGGCGTCCGATGGGACGCATGATGTCGTGGATGGGCACTTCCTCCGGAGGGAGTGCCATTTCGTGGGCGCGGGACATGGCCTTGCGCCCGAGAACATCCTTGAGGGTAAGAAGCCCGATGCAGTCTTCCGCCGGGTTGAGGACCAGCTTGAGGGCGGAGTCGGCCATCCGCATACGGATTTTGGCCTCCCCGGCCTCAAGGTGGCCGTCGATCACCGGAGGACGCTGCTCGCGGAAATCAATGAGCAGTGACCTGGCGGGGGCATCGGTGCTGAGGTCCGCGTGCATCTGGGGGTGTGCAATATGCTGCGCCTCCAGCGCACGGACCGTGGGTATGGGTTGGTAGGTGCTCATGGCACACTCCTGAATCGTGATGGGACAGAATCGCCTTGTGGGCGTCGTGTCGGAACGTTCAGGCGTGGCTGGGCGGGCCCTGGGCAAGCTTCGGAAAACGGGTGAGGTGATGGCGGGCCTCGAGTACCCTCTGGGGCGTGCCGGGCAGGGCTGTCTGCTCAGTGGCAGACAGGCTGGAGGCAGGCAGCGGGTCTGTGACGTCTCCCTGTTCAGGGGTGTCGTTGCCGTCGGAGCCACTGTTGGTTGTTTCGCTGTATTCCGCAATGCTGAGCCCGAACGAGTCCAGCGCGGCAGATGGACCATGCGTGATCGCCCCCGCGCTGGTCAGGCACAGCGCCAGCAGGGTGATCAGTGTCAGTTGGACGGTGCTCGGGCGCATTGAAGGATGATTCCGGAACATGACGTTTATCAATAATACCCTACCATGCTCCGCTGCTCAGGCGCGAAACTGCTGCTGTCAGCCGCCACGCAGTTTGCGGGGGGCGCTGGTCTGGTCCAGAATTAGCGGCGGGTCGTATCCCCACCCGAGACCAGTCCAGCAGGAGTTACGCTAACCCATGCTCATCATCATCGGCGCGGTAGTGGTCACGTTCAGCGTGCTGGTCGGGTATGTGCTGCATGGGGGCAATCTGCCCGTACTGTGGCAGCCCACCGAGCTCCTGGTCATATTCGGCGCTGCTTTCGGCGCCTTTCTGATGGGCAACAGCTTCCACACCGTCAAGGCGACCTTTGCCGCCTGGCCGAGGCTCATCATGGGCACGCCTTTCAACAAGGCGTTCAACATGGATCTCCTGAGCCTGATGTATGACGTGTTCGACAAGTCCCGGAAGCAGGGCATCATGGCCATCGAGGCGGATGTGGATGACCCTGAGGAGAGCCAGATCTTCACCCGGTATCCTGCCATCATGAAGATGGAGGAACTGCTCCATTTCATTACCGATTACCTGAGAATCATGAGCACCGGCAACATGGCGGCCCATGAACTGGAAGGGCTGATGGACCAGGAGATCGAAAAGCGTGAGGAAGAGCTCAAGGAACCCGCGCACGCGGTCGGCTCCGTCGCGGATGCCCTGCCGGGGCTCGGCATCGTGGCCGCGATCCTTGGAATCATCATCACCATGGGCTATCTGGGAGGAGAGACCTCGCAGATTGGCAGCCTTATTGGCGCGGCGCTTGCTGGTACCCTGACCGGTATCTGGGCGGCGTACGGTTACGTGGGGCCAATCAGCAAGACCATGGAGCGCCAGGTCGACGAGGAGATGAAGTGCTACGAGTGCGTGAAGAACTCACTGCTCGCCACTGTCTCCGGCCAGGCACCACAGATGGCCATCGAATTCGGGCGCAAGGTCCTGCCAACCGAATCGCGGCCCAGCTTCCAGGAGCTGGATGATCATGTCCGTTCGCGCTGATACCGGCGCAGGTGATCGGGGTCGGAGGTAAGCAGTGGAAGATCGACCGATCATCGTCAAGCGCGTCAAGAAAAAGGGTGGCGGCCATCATGGCGGTGCCTGGAAAGTGGCGTTCGCAGACTTCGCCATGGCCCTTATGGCGTTCTTTCTGGTGATGTGGGCGACCAACCAGGCCACACCGGAACAGAAGGAAGACATCTCGCGCTATTTCTCCGACCCTGTTGGTTACGAGGAGGGTGGCAATCCGAACCCTGTGGATCTTGGCGGAGCGCCGGCGGTGACGCGCAATGAGGGGCCGAGTGACGTCGCGCCCGAGCCGCTGAGCCTGAACGAGGACAACGTTAAAGAGCTGGCGGAGGCCATGGAGCGTCGCCAGACCGAGCAGCTCATGCAGGAACTGGATCAGAAACTTGAGGAAAGCGAGACCCTTCAGAAGTTCAAGGATCAGCTCCTGATCGACATTACCGATGAGGGGCTGCGGATCCAGATCGTGGATCGCTCCAACCGACCCATGTTCGCCAGCGGCAGCGACGAGCTTCAGCCCTACTCCCGGGACATTCTGTTCGAACTGGCGGAGCCCCTGGCGAAGGTCTCCAACAGGCTCAGCATTACGGGCCATACCGATCGCACGCCCTTTGCCCAGACCAACGAGCAGTACACCAACTGGGAGCTGTCCGCCGACCGCGCCAATGCCGCCCGGCGCACGCTGGTGGCCGGTGGCGTTCCCGAGAGCCACATCGGCCGGATCGTGGGGCTGGCGGACTCAGTACTGTTCAACAAGGAAAATCCGCAGGCTCCCGTCAATCGCCGGATCTCGATCATTGTGCTGACCGAAGCCGCGCAGAAAGCCATCGAGGAGCGTGAGTCCAGCGATACAGCGAGTGCCGAGGATCGCGAGACCATGGCCAATGATAACTGGATGGAGCGCGCCCGGGAGAGCCAGGTGAAAGAATCCGAGGTCAACTGGTAGTCCTGCCGGCCTCGGCCTCATCCCGGATCATGAGGTAGTGTTCCATCCGCTGGGGATCCAGCTCCCCGTTTTCCACGGCTTTCTGCAGGGCACAGCCCGGTTCCTTCTCGTGCCGGCAGTCCCGGAACCGGCAATGGCCGATCCATTCCCGCACGTCCGGGAAACCGTCGATGACCACCTCCGGGTCCATGTGCCAGAGGCCGAACTCCCGTATGCCGGGGGAATCGATAATGGCGCCGCCGTTGGCCAGCCGGTATAGGCAGGCCGTGGTTGTCGTGTGGGTGCCCTCGCCGCGGCGGGTGAGGTCACCTGTGCGGATCTCGGTGCCGGGAAGCCAGCGGCGGATCAGGCTGGATTTGCCGACCCCGGACTGCCCGGCAATGATGCTGGTGACCGCGTCATCCAGCGGCTCGGGCAGGGCGCTGTCCGAGCCGTCAGAGGCTGAGGTAAGTGCCACTTCATAACCGAGGTCCTGGTAGGGAGCGAGGACTTCCTCCAGAAGCTCCATGCTGTCCTCGTCCAGCAGGTCCGCCTTGTTCAGCAGGATGACCACGGACAGCCCGTGGATCTCCGCCGCCGCCAGGTAGCGGTCCATCAGCGCCGGCTGGGGTGCCGGTGCTGGCGCGATGACCAGCACCAGCCGATCGATGTTGGCGGCCATGGTCTTGAGCCGGCCGTAGCGGTCCGGGCGCTGGAGCTCGCGCTCGCGTGGCTGTCTTGCTACGACTACGGCAGTACCGTTTTCCTCCTCGCGCCACACGATCCGGTCGCCGGCGACCAGGCCGCCCAGATTGGCTCTCGGCTGGGCACGGCGCTGCTCCCAGCCGGCCTCCACGGGATAGTCGATCAGCAGCTCGCCCCCGAAGTGGGCCACGACGGTCCCGTCATGGCCCTCCTCGCGCGCGGCGTCCTGCCACTGTTCCTGACGGGACTGGATACGGCGCTGCTGCTGGTGGGAAAGGTTGCGTTTGCGGGGCACTGGGTCTTGTCTTGATGCTGTGAGAAGATGACGCCAAACCAACAGCCTATCGGAAAAGGAGCGCCTCAGCCATGGCAGAGCAGAATGAACGGGCCCAGCGACTGATCTGGATCGACCTGGAAATGACCGGCCTGGACCCGGACAGCGACCGCATCATCGAAGTAGCCACCATCGTTACCGATGCGGACCTCAATGCCCTGGCCGAAGGCCCCGTACTGGCCGTCCACCAGTCCGATGCAGTGCTTGGGGCCATGGATGAGTGGAACACCACCACCCACGGCAATTCCGGCCTGACCCGGCGCGTGCGCGAGAGCAGCCTCACCGAGCGCGACGCCGAGCTGGAAACCATCGCCTTCCTGAAGGAGTGGGTGGACGCGCGCACCTCGCCCATCTGTGGCAACAGCATCTGTCAGGACCGGCGCTTTCTCGCCCGCTACATGCCGGAACTGGAAGCCTTCTTCCACTACCGCAACCTGGACGTGAGCACCGTCAAGGAGCTGGCCCGGCGCTGGAAGCCCGAAGCCCTGGAAGGCTTCAAAAAGAAGGGGGCGCACCAGGCGCTGGACGACATCCGCGAGTCCATTGCCGAGCTTCAGCACTATCGGAAGACGTTGTTTGAGCTGTGAATGCGATTCCGTCCGCGTTCACGTTGAAGTGCGTCCTCGCATAACTCGCTCAGGATGACGTTGTGGCTTCCAGATCCTGCAGGATCTCATCCACATGCGCTTCCGGCTTCACCTTGGCGTAGTGCCTGCGGATCACGCCCTGTTCGTCGATCAGGAAGGATTCCCGGTTCACGCCCAGCGCCGGCTTGCCGAACATGGTCTTCTCTTTGAGCAGGTTGTAGGCCTTGAGGACCTCATGTTCCGGGTCGGCAAGGATCGGGAAGTTCAGTGATTCCTTGTCCGCGAACTTGCGGTGGGACTTGACGGTATCGCGGCTGACGCCCAGGACCTGTACGCCGTGCGCCTGCAGCTCCTCAAGACGGTCTCGGAATTGCTGCGCCTCCACGGTGCAGCCCGGTGTATTGTCTCTGGGGTAGAAGTAGAGCAGCACCGTCTGGCCGCGGTAGTCCGCCAGGGAGTGTTCGTTTCCGTCCTGATCCGGAAGCCGGAAATCCGGCGCCTGTTGTCCTTCCCAGCTCATGATTCAGTGTTCCTCCGTTGGTGGTCAGGTATGGGAGCTCGGTATGGGGTCAGATCATACCTGAACGATGCCGTGTCTGCGCAGGGCCCACTGCACATGCTCCCGCACCAGCTCTGACGGGCAGTCCTCCCGTGCTCTTAGCGCCTCGATCACCGGAATGGTGCTCGGGGCATTGCCCAGCCCCACGGCCAGATTCCGTAGCCAGCCCTCGTAGCCCGCCCGCCGGATGGCGGAGCCCTCGGTGCGTTTCAGGAAGGTTGCCTCGTCCCACAGGAAGAGCTCTGCCAGGGTGCTGTTGTCCAGTCCGTGGCGGGGCTGGAAGTCGGGTTCCTCGGTGGATTCACTGAACTTGTTGAACGGGCAGACCAGCTGGCAGTCGTCGCAGCCGAAGACGCGGTTGCCCATCAGCGGTCTTAGTTCTTCCGGGATGGGGCCGTTGTTCTCGATGGTGAGGTAGGAGATGCAGCGGGCCGCGTCCAGCACATAGGGTTCCGGGAAGGCGTTGGTGGGGCAGACGTCCAGGCAGGCGGTGCAGCTGCCGCAGTGGTCGGTGGTCCAGGGCTCGTCCACCGGCAGTGGGGCGCTGGTGTAGATCTCGCCCAAGAAGAACCAGGAGCCCGCCTGCGGGTGCAGCAACAGGGTGTGCTTACCCTGCCAGCCCAGCCCTGCCTTCACGGCGATGGGCTTTTCCATCACCGGGGCGCTGTCGACGAAGGCGCGGTGGTAGTAGCCGGGTAGTGCCTCGTCGATCCACTTAGCCAGCTTCGCCAGACGCTTGCGCATGAGCTTATGGTAATCCCGCCCGAGGCTGTAGCGGGTGATGTAGGCCTTTTCGTCGTCGGCCAGGACCGCGTCCGGGGCGTCGGGCTCGGGGCGGTAATCCAGGCGGACCGCGATGATCCTTTCGGTGCCTTCCACCAGTTGCGCCGGCCTGTAGCGCTTCTCGCCGTGCTGTGCCATGTAGCTGAGATCGGCGTTCAGCCCCCTGTCCAGCCACTGGTTCAGTCGCTGGCCGGTTTCCTCCAGCTCCGTATCCGTAATGCCAACGGCCTGGAAGCCCAGTTCGTGGGCCCAGTCACGGATTTGTTCAGCGGTGGCGGTAAGATCGTTGGTCATCCGGTCCTATGGCGTTTGAGTCGGAATTTGCTATGCTTATCAGAGTTCTGTGCGGATTTCTTAAACCGCATTGTGATAACTGGTTCATTTTTGAGCGAAAATATGCCCAACCAGCCACTGCCATTGTACACCGCTGAGCAGGTACGCAACCTGGATCGAGCCGCCATCGAGGACTTCGGGGTGGACGGTTTTGACCTGATGAAGCGGGCCGGTAAAGCCGCATTCCGGCTGGCGCGCCGGCGCTGGCCGGAGGCGCGTCAGCTGCTGGTGCTTTGCGGTGGTGGCAACAACGGGGGCGATGGCTATGTGGTGGCCGGGCTGGCCGCCCAGCAGGGGATCGCCTGCCACTGTGTGGCGGTATCCAATCCCTCGAAGCTCAGCGGTACGGCGGCATCCGCCTTTGCCTTTGCCCGTGAGAGCGGCGTTGACGTCATATCATTTGAATCTCTGGACGAAGGCCAGTTCGGTGCGCTGTTGGCGGAATCGGACCTGGTTGTGGATACCCTGCTCGGAACCGGCCTTGCCGGTGAGGTCCGTGCGCCCTATGCCGGGGTGATCGATCAACTCAACGCCTCACCAGTGCCAGTGCTCGCCGTGGATATCCCGTCTGGCCTGTGCAGTGGCACGGGTCGGGTGCTGGGGACGGCCGTCCGGGCAGCGGCCACCATCACCTTTATCGGGCGCAAGGCAGGACTGTACACGGGGCGGGCGCGGGACTGCACCGGGCCTGTGAGTTTTGACGATCTTTCAGTGGATCCGGCGGTCCATGACGCGGAACCGGAACCTGCTGCGTGGCTCTGGTCGCCGGAAGCCGCGCTCACCCATCTGCCCCGGAGGCATCCCACCACCCATAAGGGCGAATGCGGTCGCGTGCTCGTCGTTGGTGGTGATGAAGGTATGGGCGGTGCCGGAATCCTGGCTGGTGAGGCGGCGCTGCGCTGCGGTGCCGGCCTGGTGTTCCTGGCAACACGGGGTGCCCATGTGCCGGCGGCACTGGCGCGACGCCCGGAAATCCAGGCGCGGGCCGTGGAGCATGGTAATGATCTGGACCCGTTGCTGGAGCGCGTGGATGTGGTCGTGGTTGGGCCCGGTCTTGGGAGCAGCGCCTGGGGGCAGCAGATGCTGCAGCGGGTGGCGGGTTTTTCCGGGCCTGTGGTCGCGGATGCGGATGCTCTGGCACTGATGCAGCAGCAGGGGGTGCCGGCGGATGCTGGCCAGTGGATACTGACGCCGCACCCCGGCGAGGCGGCCCGGTTGCTGGGGGCCAGCGTTCCGGAGGTCGAGGCCGACCGCTATCAGGCCCTGGCGACACTGGTTGAGCAGCAGGGGGCGACCGTGATTCTCAAGGGGGCCGGCAGTCTTGTGGGCGCGCCCGGGCGAACGCCGGCTGTCATCGAGGGCGGTAATCCCGGCATGGCTACGGCCGGCATGGGAGACGTCCTCAGTGGCGCCCTGGGGGCGCTTCTGGGCCAGGGTCTGGGGCCGTTCGGCGCTGCCGTTACCGGTGCCGCATGGCATGCGGCGGCTGCGGATCACGCACTGGAATGGACCGGCTCGCATGGTCTCCTGGCGGGTGACCTGACGGAGGCGTTCGGCGTGGCCACCGCTGCTGTGTTTCCGGAGGTGGAGCGTGACTGAGCCAACGGTTCTCGAGCTGCCGGATGAGCAGGCCACGGAAGCCCTGGGGGCAGCCCTGGGGCGGGCCTGTTCCACCGGCGGTGTGATCCACCTGATCGGGGATCTGGGCGTTGGCAAGACGACCCTGGCGCGCGGACTCATGCATGCGTTGGGGCATGAGGGCGCGGTACGCAGCCCGACCTTCACGCTGGTGGAACCCTATGAAGCGCTGTCGCCGAAGGTCTATCACTTTGACCTCTATCGGCTCGGTGACCCTGAGGAACTGGAAATGATGGGTATCCGCGACTACATGGAAGAAGGGGCTCTGGTTGTAATCGAGTGGCCGGAGCGTGCCGGGGGCGTGCTTCCGGCGCCGGAATGCCGGGTTGAGCTGTCGGATGCGGGCAGTGGGCGCAGCGCCCGGATTCATACGAATGATCGGATTGCCGGGGCCGCCAGGCAGGCCCTGGCCGGCAGGAGCAGCAGTCAATGAGTACCTGGATGACACGTTTTCTGGCAGGTCTGACCCTGATGGTGGCAGCCGTGGCCCAGGCCGGCACTCCGGTCGATAACGCCCGGATCTGGCCGGCGACGGATCATACAAGGCTGGTGCTTGAGACGGGCAGCTCCGTGGAACACCGGCTGTTTGCCCTGGAGTCGCCCCGCCGGCTGGTGATCGACGTGGAGCAGGCGGATCTTGAGACCGACCTCGGCGCGCTGGACCTTGATGAGACGCCCATCCGCCGTATCCGCACCGGCCGCCGGAAGAACGGCGACCTGCGCGTGGTGCTGGATATGAAGGAGGATGTGGAACCCCGCAGCTTCCAGCTCAAACCGAACCAGAAATACGGTCACCGCCTGGTCGTCGATCTCATGGATCTCGACAAGACC
This sequence comes from Halospina sp. K52047b, assembly GCF_008709855.1. Classification (NCBI taxonomy): domain Bacteria; kingdom Pseudomonadati; phylum Pseudomonadota; class Gammaproteobacteria; genus Halospina; species Halospina sp. K52047b. Next base: position 25,503 of record NZ_VYJH01000010.1, read on the forward strand.
CGTGAGCAGGAGCAGGAAGCGGTTCTGGAAGACCAGAGCGAGAGCAAGCGCCGGAACATCATTGTGGTGGTGGACGCCGGTCATGGGGGCGAGGACCCGGGGGCCATCGGTCCCTCAGGGGTTCAGGAGAAACACGTCACCATGGAACTGTCCAGGCGGATGGTGGACCGGATCAATGCCATGGAAGGCTACGAGGCCTATCTGACCCGCAAGGACGACTATTACATCGGTCTGCGCAAGCGTACCGAGATCGCCCGGGACTATAACGCGGACCTGTTTGTGTCCGTGCATGCGGATGCCTTCCGCTCCCCGCGGCCGCGCGGTGCATCGGTCTATGCGCTGTCGACGGACGGCGCCAGTAGTGAGGCCGCGCGCTGGTTGGCGGAGAGTGAGAACAGCGCTGACCTGATCGGCGGTGTTGGCGGTGTCTCGCTCAAGGACAAGGACGAGATGCTGGCGGGCGTGCTGCTGGACCTTTCCATGACGGCGAGTATTGAGTACAGCATGGGGGTCGGGTCCAATGTCCTCGATCAGCTGGACACGGTGGGCAAACTGCACAAGTCATCTGTTGAGCAGGCGGGATTTGCGGTGCTCAAGAGCCCGGATATTCCGTCCATCCTTGTTGAGACCGGGTTTATTTCCAACCCGACGGATGAGCAACGCCTGACCCAGGCATCCCATCAGCGCCAGATTGCGGACGCGGTTGTCTCGGGTCTGGGTCGCCACTTCCGTGACTCGCCGCCACCTGGGACCCTGATCGCCCACCGTCAGGGGAGCGCAGGGGACAGGCGCGAGTATGAAATCCGGCGTGGCGATACCCTGTCGGCCATCGCCCGGCGCAATCAGGTGTCGGTGCAGAAGCTCAAGTCAGCCAACAACATCAATGGTGAGACGCTGCATATCGGGCAGGTGATCAGCATCCCCTCGTCCTGATCTGGTACCATTCCGATCATGGCAGCCATCCAGACCCTACCCCCCCGTCTCGCCAACCAGATCGCGGCCGGCGAAGTCGTTGAACGCCCGGCCTCGGTTACGAAGGAACTCATCGAAAATGCGCTGGATGCCGGCGCCTCCAGGGTTGAAGTGGAGGTGGAGCAGGGCGGGGCGCGCCTGATCCGGGTGCGCGATGATGGCGACGGTATTGCCCATGATCAGATGCCGCTGGCGCTCAGCCGTCATGCCACCAGCAAGATTCACAGCCTTGATGACCTGGAGGCGGTGAGTTCCCTGGGGTTCCGCGGTGAGGCACTGGCAAGCATCAGTTCCGTGGCGAGGCTGACGCTGACCTCCCGCGCCAGAGGAGAGACCGAGGGGTGGTGCGTGGAGGCCGAGGGGCAGGACATGCAGACTCGGGTGTCACCGGCGGCCCACCCCCAGGGCACCACCGTCGAGGTTCGGGATCTGTTCTTCAACACGCCGGCCCGTCGCAAGTTCCTGCGCACCGAGAAAACCGAGTTCAATCACCTGGAAGAGACCCTGAGGCGCCAGGCGCTGAGTCGCTTCGATGTGGGCTTCACCCTCCAGCACAATGGCCGGGCGGTGCAGTCCCTGCGGCCGGCAACCACCGAGCGTGACCGGCAGCAGCGGGTGGCCAGTCTCTGCGGCAGCCAGTTCATGGAACACGCCCTGAGTATTGATGTGGAGGCGTCGGGCCTGCGCCTGCAGGGCTGGGTGGCGCTGCCGACGTTCTCGCGCAGCCAGGCGGATCTGCAGTATTTCTTCGTCAACGGTCGCCCCATCCGGGACCGGCTGGTGGCTCATGCAGTGCGCCAGGCGTATCGCGACGTGCTCTATAACCAGCGCCATCCGGCTTTTGTGCTCTATCTGGAGGTTGATCCGGCCAATGTGGATGTCAACGTCCACCCGACCAAGCACGAGGTCCGTTTCCGAGACGGCCGCCTGGTCCATGATTTTCTGTTCCGCAGCCTGCACCGCGCCCTGGCTGAAGTGCGACCCGGCGATGACAGCACGGAGCCGGGGCAGGGTGAGGCGGGTGCCCCGGCCCCGTCCGGATCTGCTGTTGCAACGGGGGCGGCTGATGAGCCTGCGGTGAGCGGTCCGGCGCAGAGCCGGGACAGGCCCGCCAGTCCCTCGGAGACCGAGGCCCAGATGGCCTTCTACGGCGGGCTGCACCAGGGCGGCGGCCCCTCCGCCAATGCCGTGCGGGAAGCCTCGCCTACGCCCTTCATCCAGAGCCGCACCACGGCTCCCTCCACTATGCCTGAGAGCCCGGAAGGGGAAATGCCGCCACTGGGCTATGCCGTTGCCCAGCTCCATGGTGTGTACATCCTTGCCCAGAGTGCCGAGGGGATGGTGATTGTGGACATGCATGCCGCCCATGAACGCATTGTCTATGAACGCATGAAGCGCGGTGTGGCAGGGGAAGGCGTGACCTCCCAACCGATGCTGGTACCGCTGACGCTCAACGTGAGCCAGCGTGAGGCGGATCACGCCGAACAGTACGCCGACGATATGGCAACGCTGGGTCTGCAGCTGGACCGTATGGGGCCGGAGACGGTGACCGTGCGCCAGGTTCCGGCGCTGCTGCGGGACGCGGATATGGAGCAGCTGGTGCGCGATGTTCTCTCGGATCTGGTGACCCATGGCCGCAGTCAGCAGGTGGAGGCCCGCATCGAACACCTGTTGGGCACCATGGCCTGCTACGGCTCAGTACGGGCCAACCGCCAGTTGACGATCCCGGAAATGAACGCACTGCTGCGCGATATGGAGGCCACGGAGCGCAGCGGTCAGTGCAACCATGGTCGGCCCACCTGGACGCGGCTGAGCATGGGGGATCTGGATAAGCTCTTCATGCGGGGGCAGTAGCCATGGTGTGGCGGCCTCCCGCGGTTCTGGTCATGGGGCCGACGGCCTCGGGCAAGACGGACCTGGCTGTTGAACTGCGTGAGCGCCTGAATGGTGAGCTCATCAGCGTGGACTCGGCACTGGTCTACCGGGGCATGGACATCGGCACCGCCAAACCGGATGCGGCCACCCTGCGCCGGGCGCCCCATCACCTGATCGACATCCGTGATCCGGCGGAACCCTATTCGGCGGCGGAGTTCGCGGCCGATGCCAGGGCCCTGATCGGGCGCATCCGGGGAGAGGGCCGGGTGCCGATTCTGGTGGGCGGCACCATGCTCTATTTCAATGTGCTTCGCCAGGGCATGGCGAGTTTGCCGCAGGCCGATAAAGGCGTAAGGGCGGAACTGGAACATCGCTTTGACACCGAGGGGGGTGACGCCCTCTATCGTGAGCTGGAAGCTGTGGATCCGGTGGCCGCCGCCGGGCTGCATCCGAACAACCGCCAGCGACTGATCCGTGCCCTGGAGGTCTATCGCCTCTCAGGGCGACCGATATCCGCGCACTGGGCGCAGGGCGCCGGTGAGGATCAGGGTGGCGGGCTACCGGAAGGCACCGTCAGCCTCGCGCTGGCTCCGCCGCAGCGCCGCGATCTGCATGAACGGATCGAGCGCCGGTTCAGGGCGATGCTGGAGCAGGGGCTGCTGGAGGAGGTGCAGACGCTTTATGCGCGCAGCGACCTGTCCCCGGATCTGCCGTCCATCCGGGCGGTGGGGTATCGTCAGGTGTGGGACTACCTGAGCGGCGCAACCCAATATGATGATATGATTGAGCGCGCGCTGGCAGCCACCCGTCAGCTGGCCAAGCGCCAGCTGACGTGGCTTCGCAGGTGGCCGGATGCGCACTGGCTGGACAGTCAGGGCAAGGATCCGTTGGCCGATGCCTTGAAAATCGTCAAAGGCGGCACCACTGTCTCCGGTGATCCAGACACCACGCCGCATGGTATGAAAGGAACAGCGCCCGGGGATCGCCCCGGGGGCGAGCAATCATAAAAAACAGGAGCAGCCTCATGTCAAAAGGGCATTCCCTACAAGACCCTTACCTGAATTCCCTGCGCAAGGAGCGGATCCCCGTGTCCATCTTTCTGGTCAACGGCATCAAGCTCCAGGGGCAGATCGAATCGTTTGACCAGTTCGTGGTCCTGCTGCGCAACACTGTCAGCCAGATGGTCTACAAGCACGCCATTTCCACGATTGTGCCGTCGCGTAATGTGAAGGCGCCCCAGCATCCCGGTGACGAGGGCGAGGCGGTCGATCCCGAATGAGGAGCAGCACCTGATTGTTTGAGCGTCCTGAGGTCGGTGAACGGGCCCTTCTCGTTCACATTACGCTGGCGTCCGAGATGGAGCCGGAAAATCCGGATGAATTCCGCGAGTTGGCAGAGTCCGCCGGAGTGACCTGTGCAGCCGTTGTCACCGGGACCCGGAATCAGCCCAGTTCGCGCTTCTTTCTGGGCAAGGGCAAGCTCGAGGAGCTGCGTGCGACCCTGAACGCCGAGGGCGCGGACGTGGTGCTGTTCAATCACCAGCTCAGCCCCAGTCAGGAGCGTAATCTCGAGGCCGAACTCAAATGCCGGGTACTGGACCGCACCGGGGTCATTCTCGATATCTTCGCCCAGCGCGCCCGCACCTATGAAGGCAAGCTGCAGGTGGAGCTTGCCCAGCTGGAACACATGTCCACGCGGCTGGTCCGGGGCTGGACGCATCTGGAGCGCCAGAAGGGCGGTATCGGTCAGCGGGGGCCGGGTGAGACCCAGCTTGAGACCGACCGACGGCTGCTGCGCTCGCGCATCAACCAGATCAACCGCAGGCTCGAGAAGGTCCGGCGCCAGCGCGAGCAGGCGAGGCGGTCGCGTAAGCGTGCCGAGATCCCAGTGGTCTCGCTGGTGGGCTATACCAATGCGGGCAAATCCTCCCTGTTCAACCATCTGACTGATTCCACGGTGTTTGAGGCGGACCAGCTGTTCGCCACCCTGGACCCCACGGTGCGCCGTGTGAGCGTGCCGGACGTGGGCCCGGTGGTGCTGGCGGATACGGTTGGGTTCATCCGGCATCTGCCGCACACCCTGGTCGAGGCGTTCCGCGCCACTCTTGAGGAGACGGTCGAGGCCTCGCTGCTGCTTCATATCATCGACAATACCGATCCGGCCCGTGATGACACCATCCAGCAAGTTGAGTCGGTGCTGGGTGAGATCGGAGCCGGTGAAGTGCCGGTTCTGCAGGTGTGCAACAAGATTGATCTCATCCCCGGCGCGCAGCCGGGGGTGGAACGGGACGAGAGCGGTCGTCCGGTGCGCGTCTGGCTTTCAGCCCATACCGGGGCTGGCATGGAGGAGCTGCGCGACGCCGTCGCGGAGCGTCTGGCCGAAGACGTCGTCCATCGCTACGTGAAACTCTCCCCCGCGGACGGCTGGTTGCGGGCCCAGTTCTACCAGAGCGGTGCCGTGGTGGCGGAGCGCATGTCCGACAGTGGCGAGCCGGTGCTGGAGGTGCGCATGGAAGCCCGCGACTGGCACCAGCTGCTTGCACGGGCGGGCACGGACGAGAATCGGCTGGCCTGTCTCGACGGCAGTGACTGGATGGCGGTTGAGGCGGTGTAGTGCCCCCGGTTGTCGCGGCCTGTCAGAACACCTACTATTTGCATCTGTTGTGCCCGGCAGACCCGGGCCGCTGCAGCGTATAATCTCAGACGGAGAACACTATGGCCTGGAACGAACCGGGTGGTAACCGCAACAACGACCGCGACCCCTGGAGCTCGGGCAATCGCGGCGGCAACGATCAGGGGCCGCCGGACCTCGATGAGGCCCTGAAAAAGGGCCTCGACAAGCTGAACCGGCTTTTCGGCAACAAGGGCGGTTCCGGTGGCAGTGGCGGCTCGGGCAGCAGTGGTGGTCAGGGCGGTGGCGGCTTTGGCCTGATCCTCGCCGTGGTCGGTCTGCTGGTTTTCGGCTTTCTGGCCTGGCAGTCGGTCTACATCGTGGACGAGCGGGAAAACGGCGTTGTCCTGCGCTTCGGTGAGTACCACAAAACCACCATGCCAGGTCTGAATTTCAAGATTCCGCTGCTGGACGATGTCCGCATGGTCACAGTGACCGATGTGCGCTCTTTCAAGTCCACCGGTCACATGCTCACCGAGGATGAGAACATCGTCAGTGTGAATCTCGGCGTCCAGTACCGGGTTCAGGACCCCAAGAACTTTGTGCTCAATGTGCGCGACCCCAGCAGGACCCTGCAGTACGCTACGGACAGCGCCCTGCGTCACGAAGTGGGGAGTTCGACCCTGCATGGGGTGCTCACTGAGCGCCGCGCGGAGCTTGGGCAGCTGGTTGAGAAACGCCTGCAGCGTTTCCTTGATACTTACACGGTGGGCATGCAGATCCTGCGCGTGAACGTCGAGAGTACCCAGCCCCCGGAGCCGGTTCAGGAAGCTTTCCGTGATGTCCAGCGTGCCCGTGAGGACATGCAGCGCTTCGTTGACCAGGCGGAACAGTACCGTAACCGTGTGGTTCCGGAAGCACGGGGGCAGGCGGAGCGTATCCGCGAGGATGCGAAGGCCTACCGCTCCAAGGTGGTGGAAGCCGCCCGGGGTGAGACAGCCCGCTTCCTGGACGTGCTTGGTGTCTATGAGCAGGCTCCGGAAGTCACGGCCAGCCGGCTCTATATCGATACCATGCAGCAGGTGCTTACTGGAACGAGCAAGGTGGTTGTTGACATTGAGAAGGGCAATAACCTGATGATGCTGCCGCTGGATCAGATGATGAAGGGCGGTGCGAAGGCCATGGCGGATGATGCGCCGGACGGCAGTGGCTCCGGTGATGGACAGCATCAGGGTATTGGCTCCACCAATGACCGCATTGACCGGATCAGCGATCAGGTGATCGATCGCATCCGTGATCAGCAGAACAGCAATTCCGGCCGGGAGAGGCGTTAAGCATGAACACTAAGGGTCTACTGGCGATCATAGCCGGTGTCGTGGTTCTTTACCTCGTGTCGGCGACCGTCTACATCGTGCCGGAAACCCATCGTGGCGTCGTTCTGCGGTTTGGCGAACTCGTCAAGACAGGTGTGGAGCCCGGGCTGCATTTCAAGCTTCCCTGGGTTGAGACGGCAGAGGAATTCGATACGCGGATTCTGACACTCAACATCGACACCCAGCGCTATCTCACCATTGAGAAGAAGCCGTTGGATGTGGACTCCTACGTTACCTGGCAGATCATCGATGTGGCCGACTTTTACCGGGCCACCGGCGGCAGTGAGATGCGGGCTGAAGGACTTCTTGCCTCCCGTATTGAAAACGGGCTCCGGGATGAATTCGGGGTGCGTAACATGACGGAGGTCGTTTCCGGCGCCCGTGATGAGCTGATGAAGAAGATCCAGGGGAGCGTGGACGAGCTCACGCGCAAGGAGTTCGGCATCCGCGTTCAGGATATCCGGATCAAGGGGATTGAGCTCCCGGATGAAGTCAGTGAAACGGTGTATCAGCGCATGCGCACTGAGCGCCAGGCCGAGGCGCAGGAATACCGCTCCCGTGGGCGCGAACAGGCCGAGGGCGTGCGCGCTGCGGCGGACCGTAAGGTGACGGTGCTTCTGGCCGAGGCGAACCGTGAAGCCCAGGAAACCCGTGGTGAGGGTGACGGCAAGGCCGCGACCATCTACGCGGAGGCCTACGGGCAGGACCAGGAGTTCTATGAGCTCTATCGCACGCTTGAGGCTTACCGCAGCACCTTCAACAGTCGCCAGGACGTGTTCCTGATGGATTCCCAGAGCGACTTCATGAACATGCTGGACGGACCCATGGGCGGGCAGTAACACCTGCAGCCCCAGTGAACCGGAGCTTCGGCTCCGGTTTTTTTATGGGCGCGATGGGCGTAGAATCCCGGCTCTGTAACAAACCCGAACGGTGCCTGGTATTGCCATGTGGCAGGATCTGCTGACAGCTCTGGCGCTGGTGCTCATCATTGAGGGCGTCATGCCGTTTCTGTGTCCGCAGCGCTGGCAGCGGATGGTGGAAGTTCTGGCACAGATGGCGCCCTCAAGCATGCGGTGGGCGGGGTTTGCGAGCATGCTGGTGGGGGTGACCCTGCTCTATGTTGTTCGCTAGGTTCCCCCGGAACCGCTTGAAACGTTCCTGCTCAGTCAATCAATTACGGGTTCAAGCGTCATGAGTACGTCTGATCGATGGTTGCTGCCCGATGGGGTGGCCGATGTCCTGCCGCCCCAGGCCCAGAAGGTCGAGGCCCTGCGCCGCGAGCTGATGGATACCTATCGGCGCTGGGGCTATGAACTCATCATCCCCCCGATGATCGAATACCTGCAGTCGCTTCTGACCGGTACCGGCAATGATCTGGATCTGCAGACGTTCAAGCTGACGGATCAGCTGACCGGTCGGATGATGGGCGTGCGCGCCGACATGACCCCGCAGGCGGCGCGGATGGACGCGCACAGCCTGCGCCGCCCGGGTGTCACGCGCCTGTGTTATGCCGGCCATGTTCTGCATGCCCGCCCGAGCAGCATGCTGGCCAGTCGTACCCCGCTGCAGGTCGGGTGCGAGCTTTTCGGCAGCCGCAGCAGTGGCGCCGACCAGGAAATCATCGATCTGATGCTGGAGACCCTGACTGCGGCTGGCGTTGAAACGGTTCACCTGGACATCGCCCATGTGGGCATTTTCCAGTGCCTGGCGGAAGAGGCGGCCCTGGGGGGCGATCTGGAACAGCGGGTCTTTGATGCCCTGCGCCGGCGCTCCATCCCGGAGCTGGACGAGCTTCTGGGCACTGCCGAAGCCGGCTCCGCCCGCGCCATGCTGCGGGAGCTGGGCCGGCTCAGTGGTGGCGAAGGGGTGCCGGATGCCGCTCGGCAACGGCTGGCGGGAGCGCCTGCGCCCGTGCTCGAGGCCATTGACCAGCTGGAGCAGACCGCCGCCCGGGTGCGTGAGCGTCACCCCGGCGTGGCCATCGGGTTCGATTTCAGCGAACTGCGCGGCTACAACTATCACACCGGCCTGGTGTTCGCCGCCTACACACCGGGGCAGGAGGAAGCGCTCGCCCAGGGCGGTCGATACGATGCCGTGGGCGAGGATTTCGGCCGTGCCCGGCCGGCAACCGGCTTTAGTGCCGATCTGAACCGGCTTCTGGAAGCGGGGCGGCGGGCCTTCGGTGCCGGCGGGGGCGCCATCCTGGCCCCGGCTGGAACGGACGCGGCGCTGCGCCGGCGCATCAGCGAGCTGCGCCAGAGTGACACGGTCATCCAGCAGCTGGACGACGAGGCCGATGACCGGCTGCCGCCCGGCTGTGACCGCCAGCTTGTCCTGAAGGACGGTGACTGGAAAGTGGAGCCGCTGTAGCCGCAGCGGCGTGAACGTCAATCATGAGTTTGTGAACGGATCAGCGAGCCATTCATGGGTAAGAACGTCGTAGTGCTGGGCACCCAGTGGGGTGACGAAGGCAAGGGCAAGATCGTGGATCTGCTCACCGAGCAGGTATCCGCCGTTGCGCGGTTCCAGGGCGGACACAACGCCGGCCATACACTGGTGATCGATGGTGAGACCACCGCGCTTCACCTGATTCCCTCCGGGATTCTGCGCAAGCACATCACCTGCATGATCGGCAACGGTGTGGTGCTGGCACTCCAGGCCCTGCTTGAGGAGATCCGCAAGCTGGAGGCGCGCGGCGTGGATGTGCGTTCACGGCTGCGGGTCAGCGAGGCCTGCCCGCTGATCCTGCCCACCCATGAGCGCCTTGATCAGGCCCGTGAGCGTGCCCGAGGCAAGGACTGCATTGGTACCACCGGGCGTGGTATCGGCCCTGCCTATGAGGACAAGGTATCCCGTCAGGGCCTGCGCTTCGGTGACCTTGCGGATCCGGAAGCCTTCGAAAGGGGCCTGCGCCACCTGATGGGCTACCACAACTTCGTACTCACCGAGTACTACGGCGAGGAGCCGGTGGATGTGGAAGCCACCCTGGCGGATTTCCGCGCCTACGCCGAAGAGCTGCTGCCCATGGCGGCGGATGTTACGGACATGCTGCATGATCTGCGCAAGCGCGGTGAGCACATCCTGTTCGAAGGGGCCCAGGGGGCGCTGCTGGACATTGATCACGGCACCTACCCATTCGTCACCTCGTCGAACACCACTGCCGGTGGCGCGGCAACGGGCACCGGTTTCGGGCCCCAGTACATGGACTATATCCTGGGGATCACCAAGGCCTACACCACCCGTGTTGGTTCCGGTCCCTTCCCGACGGAGCTGTTCGACACCTGCGGTGAGCACCTGGCGCGCCAGGGGCACGAGTTCGGCACCACAACCGGGCGCGCCCGGCGCTGTGGCTGGTTTGACGCGGTAGCGCTGCGCCATGCCATCCAGGTGAACAGTGTCTCCGGCATCTGCCTGACCAAGCTGGATGTTCTGGACGGCCTGGACGAGGTGAAGGTCTGTGTGGGTTACATCACCCGTGAAGGACGCGTAACCCGGCCGCCGATCCGCGGCGCCCAGTACGAAGCCATTGAGCCGGTGTATGAGACGCTTCCCGGCTGGTCGGAAAGCACTTCGGGCATCACGGCCCTGGATCAGCTTCCCGAGAATGCGCGCAATTACATCCGCTTCCTCGAAGAGCAGATCGAGGCGCCCATCGACGTCATCTCCACAGGGCCGGACCGGATCGAGACCGTTACCCTGCGCCACCCCTTCAACGCCTGACTCTCAGGCCGGCTTGCGGGCCACCAGGGTGGCCCGACGGGGCGCCGGATAGCCTTCAATGGTCCGGTGCTCGTCCTCCGGATCCAGGAAATCGGGCAGTGACTGGAACTGCATCCAGTCCGTGGCGCGCTGTTCGTCCGTGGTGGTGCGCGTTACATCCACACACTCAACCTCCCGGTAACCGGCACGCTGCAGCCAGCGCTCCAGGGTGGGGACGCTGGGAATGAACCAGACGTTGCGCATGCGCGCGTAGCGGTCTTCCGGCATCAGCGTCTCGCCCATTTCGCCCTCAATCACCAGTGTCTCCAGTACCAGCTCGCCGCCGGGCTTGAGCGTGCCCTTGAGTTCGATCAGGTGGTCGATGGGCGAGCGCCGGTGATAGAGCACCCCCAGTGACAGGGTGGTATCGAACAGCTGGAGCTGGTGGGGCAGGTCCTCCAGCCGCTGTGGCAGCAGGTGGGCATGTGGATCACCCAGGTAGGTACGCACCGCCTGGAACTGCATCAGGAACAGCATGCCGGGGTCGATGCCGACCACCCTCTGGGCCCCGGCTCCCAGGATGCGCCAGCAGTGGTAGCCGGAACCGCACCCAACATCCAGTACGGTACGGCCGCGCAGGTCACTCAGACCGGGCCGGACCCGTTCCCACTTCCAGTCGGATCGCCACTCGGTGTCGATATGGGTCCCGAAGAAATCGAAGGGCCCCTTGCGCCAGGGCATCAGGCCCCGCAGCCCCTGTTCAAGCTGCTCCCGTTGGGCCTCCGTCAGGGGCTCGGGTGTTGTGAGCGTGACCGTCGGTTGATCGAGGTCCGCTTCGGCGCCGGGGATCCGGGGAAGCTGATTGAGCGCCGCCATCCAGCGCGGCAGGTCGCCGTGCGGGTGGGTCTCGAAGACGCTGGTCAGGCGCTGTTGCAGCTGCTCGTGCCACTCTGTTCGGCCGCTGTCGCGCAGCCAGTCCAGCAGGTTGGCGTATTCGCTGCGCCAGTCAAAGTCCGTGCTCATGCCGTCGCCTCCGGCGCAATGGCGAGGATGGAGACAAAGTTCAGCGACTGGTGCCAGAGCGTGACCTGCTCAAAGCCGGCCGCTTGCAGCCGCTGGCGGTGCGTCGCTATGGACTCGGGGATCAGCACTTCTTCCAGCGCGTTGCGTTTGCGGCTGATCTCCATCTCGGAATAGCCCTGGGCACGCTTGAAGTCCAGGTGCAGCTCCTCCAGCAGTGACTGCTCGGCGGCATCCGCGAACGCCACCTTCTCCGAAAGCACCAGGGCGCCGCCCGGTGTCAGGGCCTGGCAGAGGCGCGCCAGAAGCGCGTCCCGGTCCTCCGGGGGCAGGAACTGGAGGGTGAAGTTCAGGGCCACCACGCTGGCGGGCTGGTAGTCGATGTCGCGGATGTCGGCGCACTGGAGAGCCACCGGCAGCTGGCCGTCGTCCAGGGCAATGTAATGGCGGCAGCGCTCGACCATGGAGGCAGCGTTGTCGACAGCCACAATGCGGGCGCCATGGACTTTCACGCTGTGGCGCATGGCCAGGCTCACGGCCCCCAGTGAGCACCCCAGATCATAGAGCGCCGTGTCCGGCCGTGCGAAGCGCGCGGCGATCACCCCGATCATGGGCACAATGGTGGTGTAGCCGGGCACAGAGCGCCGGATCATGTCCGGAAAGACGCGTGCGACCGCCTCGTCAAACCGGAACGGGTCATCGGAGGCGCTGGCGCCGGCATACACGGCATCGGTTTCGGTATCGAAGCGACCGGTTGGATCATTCATGGTGCGGTTTCCGTTGTTCGTGGGCGCTGTCAGGGCCCGGGTGGCCGGACCGGTGGCTGCTGCAGGCTGGCGAGCTGTTCGCGCAGCATCAGAATATGGTCGGACCAGAATCGTGCCTGGCCGAACCAGGGGAAGTGCATGGGGAAGGTGGGGTCGTCCCACCGCCAGGCCAGCCAGGCGGCCTGGTTGATCAGTCGCATGGTGCGAAGAGGCTCAATGAGGTGGCATTCCGCCGGGTTGAACTGGTTGAACTGCTCGTAGCCCTCGATGAGCTCTCCCAGCTGCCAGCGCTGCTCCTCGGCGTCGCCACTGAGCATCAGCCAGATGTCCTGGACAGCCGGGCCCTGACGGGCGTCGTCAAAGTCCACGAACAGCAGCCGTTCCTCGCGCATCAGGATGTTGCCCATATGGCAATCCCCGTGCAGCCGCTGGATCGTCACCTCGCCGGCGCGCTCCTGGCAGGCGCGGATGGCATCGAGCAGATCCGGGATCAGGCTGCGGTAGGCCGCCACCAGATCGTCCGGCACAAATCCGGCATCCAGGACATAGCGCTGCCCCTCATCAATCACCCGGACCGGGTCAATGGTGGGGCGGTGCTGGAAGTCCCTGCGCGCGCCAACCTGATGGATGCGCCCGAGCCACTGGCCAATGCGGAACAGTGTGTCCGGAAGCGTGATGTCCGGGGCCTGGCCGCCGCGCTGGGGGTAGAGCGCCAGCGTGAAACCGCCGTAGTCCGCCAGGTAGCCGCCGCCGGGCATGGGGAGCGCACCAACCGCCGGGATCTCGGCGGACTCCAGCTCGGCCACAAATCCGTGCTCTTCCTCCAGCTGCGGTCGGGACCAGCGTCCCGGGCGATAGAACTTGGCGATCAGCGGCTTCTGGTCCTCAATCCCGACCTGGTAGACACGGTTCTCATAGGAATTAAGCGGGAAGAGTCGGCCGTTAACCGCGTAGCCACAGGCCTCTACCGCATCGAGAACCAGGTCGGGGGTGAGGTGCTGGTAGGGGTGCGCCATCGTCTCCATGGGTCAGCTGCCTGTCGCGGGGTTGATGGGGGCCGCGTGACCGGGGGTGCGACGGGTCTCCATGTTATTGAGGTAGTACCAGTTCTCGTCCAGCTCCCAGCGTACCCGGCGGATGCTGCCCGAGGCGGTGACGGTCTCACTTGCCCGTGCCTGAAGGCGGGCGTACTCCTGTTCAGCGCGGCGGAATTCGCGGCTGGTTTCCGGTATCCGGCGCAGGTCAGGGAACAGTTCCCGCATGGCCTGGGCGGTGTCCACACGGGGCGAGCGAAGTGTGCTCATGACGGCCGTGTCTCCTTCCACGCGCAGCACGCGGAAAGGATAGGGGTAGTCCGCCAGCGCGGACTGTTCGCGCAGCGTTTCATTGAGTTCCATCACGGTATAGCCGCGCCAGCCCAGCCAGCTTACAAACAGGGCTGCCACGATCATGACCGCAATGAACTGGCGGATGTCCGACATACTTCCCCCGCTGAAATGGCCAGGTCACCAGTATAACCGCTTGGGCGTTTCAATCAGAGTCCCGGCTGGTATCCTTTGCCCATGGATTCAGAACAGGTTGATGCGGTCGTCATTGGTGCGGGGGTTGTGGGGCTGGCCGTGGGGCGGGCCCTGGCCAGGGCCGGACACGAGGTACTGGTGCTTGAGCGCCACGCTCTCCCCGGTGAGGAGGTCTCCTCGCGCAACAGCGAAGTCATCCACGCGGGCATCTACTATCCGCCGGGGTCGCTCAAGGCGGAGCTGTGCCGTGAGGGCCGGGACCGGCTGTACGCTTTCTGCGAGCGTCGCGCTGTCCCCCACCGGCGCTGCGGCAAGTGGCTGGTTGCCACCGGTGAGGCTGAAATTCCCGCCCTGGAGCGACTGCGCCGCAATGCCGCGGACAACGATGTGGTACTAGAGTGGCTCAGCACCCGTGAAATCGCCCGGGAGCCGGGGCTTCACGCGGCGGCCGGGCTGGCGTCCCCGATGAGCGGCATTGTGGATTCCCACGCCTTTATGCAGGCTCTGCTCGGGGATATGGAAGCCCATGGCGGCTGGCTGGTGCGCCAGGCGCCGGTGGAGCGGATTGAAACCGTGCAGGGGCGCCACCGCGTCCAGGTGGGCGGCGATGCACCCTGCGAACTCAGCGCCGCCATCGTGGTTAATGCCGGTGGGTTGGGTGCTGTGCCCGTTGCCCGGCGATGGGAAGGGATGCCTGCAGAGGCTGTGCCGCGCCAGTGGTTCGCCAAGGGCCACTACTTCGCCTACAGCGGCCGTCACCCCTTCCAGCGCCTGATCTACCCGTTGCCGGCTGCAGGTGGGCTTGGCGTGCACCTGACCCTTGATATGGCCGGTCAGGCCCGGTTTGGGCCGGACGCGCACTGGGTGGATGCCCTGGAATGGTCCGTGCCGGAATCACTGGCTGCCACTTTTGCCGACGCCGTCCGCCAGTGGTGGCCCGGGCTGGACCCCGCGCGCCTGACGCCCGCCTATGCCGGCATCCGTCCCCGCATTCACGGCCCTGACGACAAACCGGCGGATTTCATGATCCAGGGGCCGGGGGAGCACGGCCTGGCCGGGGCGGTGAATCTGTTCGGTATTGAGTCCCCGGGGCTCACTGCTTCCCTGGCGCTCGCCGACCGTGTGCTCCAGCAGCTGTACTGACGCCTAGGGTGTTCTTGCCAGTGCCCAGACCTCCAGGCGTTGCACTCCCGCCCGGCGCAGGCAGTGCCCCATGGCCTCCGCTGTCGCGCCGGTGGTGACCACGTCCTCGATCAGGGCGACATGCTCCGGAAGGGGCGCGCTGCCGGCAACGAAGAAAGCCTCCCTGAGGTTGCGCCGTCGCTCGGAGCGCGACAGGCTGGCCTGGGCACGATAGCCGCCATGGCGCTGGAGCCGGCCGGGCAGCACCGGTATCCCTGTGGAGCGACCGAGCCAGTCCGCCAGCTCCGCCGTCTGGCTGAAGCCGCGCTCGCGCAACCGTTCCGGATCCATGGGCGCCGGAATCAGGGCCAATGGTCGCGGCTCGGGCATGCCAGCGGCCCGCAGCCAATTGCGGGCCAGAGCGGCGCCCTGGGCGCGTGTGCCGTGGTACTTGTAGTTCTGGATCATGCGGTCCACGGGGCACTCGTAGCGCCAGGGAATGCGGCTCCGGTCCTGGGGTGGGTCGGTGCGCTCGCATTGCCGGCACAGGCTTGCTCCGCGTTCCCCAATGGACAGTGGCAGGGCGCAGCGCCGGCAACAGGGACCTGTTGCCGGAAGGTCAAGAAGGCATGCGTGGCAGAGTCCGCCGCCCTGGTCCGGGCCCAGGCAGATGACGCACCGGCTCAGCCTGGGGCGGGTTGTGTTCACCCTGTTAACCATCAGGGTTGCTCTGGTTGACAGCCGTCTGGCCATCCTTATCATGGTTTCCATTCCGTCTGGACACCTCCGTGTGGCAGACCATTGATCAGCAGGATAAGGACACCAGTATGACCACTTCCGATGCCATCCGTCACGACTGGACCCTGAAGGAGGTCCGTGAACTTCTGGATATGCCGTTCAACGACCTGGTCTTCCGGGCCCAGCAGGCGCACCGCCAGTGGTTTGATCCCAATGAAGTGCAGGTTTCAACCCTGCTCTCCATCAAGACCGGTGCCTGCCCCGAGGACTGCATGTACTGCCCGCAGAGTGGCCATTACAACACCGGTCTCGAAAAAGAGAAGCTGATGCAGGTCGAGAAGGTCCTGGAGCAGGCGAAAGCGGCCAAGGAAACCGGTGCAACCCGCTTCTGCATGGGCGCGGCCTGGCGCAGCCCCACGAAGAAGGATCTGCCGCACGTGCTGGAAATGATCCGTGGCGTGAAGGACATGGGGCTCGAAACCTGCATGACCCTGGGCATGCTCACGGAGGACCAGGCCGGTGAGCTGGCGGAAGCAGGGCTTGATTACTACAACCACAACCTCGACACCTCCGAGCGCTACTACAACCAGATCATCACCACCCGGACCTACCAGGACCGTCTGGATACCCTGGAGAACGTGCGTAATGCGGGCATGAAGGTCTGCTGCGGCGGCATCATGGGTATGGGCGAGGATGAGGATGACCGGGCAGGGCTGCTGCTGCAGCTGGCCAACCTGCCGGATCACCCGGAAAGTGTGCCCATTAACATGCTGATCAAGATTCCGGGTACACCGCTGGAAGACGTCGAGGACCTCGATCCGTTCCAGTTCGTGCGTACCATTGCCGTGGCGCGCATTCTCATGCCGAAGAGCCATGTCCGCCTGTCCGCGGGGCGTGAAGAGATGAACGACCAGATGCAGGCACTGTGCTTCATGGCCGGCGCCAATTCCATTTTCTACGGCGATCAGCTGTTGACCACGGAGAACCCGCAGGCCGAGCAGGACAGGGCGCTGTTCCGGCGCCTTGGCATCGTGCCGGAGCCGCTGGCCACGGACCGTTCGGACGAGGACGAGGTCGACGAGCTGACCCGCCGCATGGAGCAGGAGCGCCAGAGTGCCCTGTTCTACGACGCGGCCAATGCCTGATTACAGCGCCGAGCTCGAAACACTGCGGCAGCAGGGGCTGCTGCGGGATCGCCGGGTTCTGGATTCCGCCCAGGGCCCGGAGATTGTTGTGGATGGCCGCAGCATGCTGGCCTTCTGCAGCAATGACTACCTCGGGCTTGCCAACCACCCCGGTGTGATTGAGGCGCTCACAGACGCAGCCCGTGAACACGGGGTGGGCAGCGGTTCCTCGCATATGGTGAATGGTCACCACCGGCTCCATCAGGAGCTCGAAGAGGCACTGGCGGCACATACCGGCCGGGAAGCGGCGGCGCTGTTCTCCACGGGGTATATGGCCAATCTCGGTGTCACTGCCGCCATGGCCGGGCGCCATGACGTGATCCTGCAGGACCGCCTCAACCACGCCTCACTGCTGGACGGTGCCCGTCTCGCGGGTGCCCGCCTGAAACGCTATACCCACGCCGACACCAGCGCCGCCGCCCGGCTTCTGGAGGCGGAGTCGCGCTGTGCGCTGGTGGCAACGGATGGGGTTTTCAGCATGGACGGCGACCTGGCACCGCTGGACGGTCTGTCCGCGCTGTGCCGGGAGCAGGGTGTGCCCCTGATGGTGGACGACGCCCATGGTCTGGGCGTGCTGGGCAGCAAGGGCGGCGGTATCGCCGAGGTCCGCGGTCTTGACCAGTCCGCAGTGCCCATACTGGTGGGCACACTGGGCAAGGCACTGGGTGTTGGTGGCGCTTTTGTTGCCGGCTCACGTGAATTCGTGGATTACCTGGTGCAGAAAGCGCGCACCTATATCTACACCACCGCCATGCCGCCGGCGATGGCGGCCGCAACCCGGCGCAGCCTGGAACTTTGTCGGGAAGAGGGCTGGCGGCGTGAACGCCTGGCGAAGCTGGTGGCGTGGTTCCGGGATGAGGCAACCGCGCTCGGCTACCGGCTGATGGAGTCCTGGACGCCGATACAGCCCCTGATCGTGGGGCCATCGGACCGTGCCATGGCCCTGAGCGGGGCACTGGCGCGGCGGGATATTCTGGTGCCGGCGATCCGTCCGCCCACGGTTCCCCAGGGTGAAGCGCGTCTGCGCCTGACCTTCAGCGCCAGCCATACGGATGAACATATGGAGCGGCTCCTGGAGGCGCTCAGGGCGGCGCGCAGCGAAACGGGGGCGGCATGACCAGGGCGGTTGTTGTCGGCGGCTGGGGTATCCCGGCGGAGGCGCTGCGGCCACTGCTGCCCGCTGAGGTGGAGCCCGTGCTGCTGGAGCCGGCACGGATGGCGATCGGGCATCAGGATCTGGAATCCGCGCTGGACGCTGTTATGGCCCGTGTTCCCTCGGGAGTGCCCTGGCTGGGCTGGTCCCTGGGCGGACAGGTGGCCATGGCGGCCCGTGAGCGCTTTCCTGGAAAGGTGAGCGGTGTGGTGACCCTCTGTTCGACTCCCCGCTTTCTGGAGGGGTCGGACTGGTCCGTGGGTATGGCGGATGCCGACTTCCGTGGTTTCCGGGAGGGTATGCGGGTGGATGTGGAGCAGACGCTCGGTCGTTTCTGCGCCCTGGTCAGCCAGGGCAGCGCATCTCCCCGGCAGGTACGCCGTGAACTCCAAGCCCTGGATTGGCCGGAGCTGACCCTGGACTACCGGCAGGGTCTTTCAGACAGTCTGGAGTGGCTTGCCCGGCTCGATCAACGGGCGCTCTGGCAGCAGGCAGGGGCATGGGCACAGCACCTGTTCTGCGGGCGTGATGCGCTGGTCAGCGGGGCGGTACCGGAAACACTTGGCCTGGCCGGTGAACGCTGTCATCTGGCGGCTGAATCCTGCCACTGGCCGGCTTCCGCCGCTGGGGCAACGGATTGGATCAGCGGGGCTATGGAGCAGGTGGCACCATGAATGCGCGGCAGTTCAACCAGGTCAGTCGCCAGCGCGTATCCGATGACTTCGGCGCGGCCGCTGAGAGCTATGACGCGGCGGCACGGCTGCAGCAGCGCGTGGCGCTGGATCTGCTGGCCCGCATGGAGGCTCCGAGCGGTGGTGTGGGACTTGATCTGGGCTGCGGTACCGGTTTCAGTCTGCCGGAGCTGGAGCGCGAGCTGGCCCCCGAGGAACTGATCGCCGCCGACCTGTCTCCCGGAATGGTCGATTATGCCCGGGCGCACCGGGGCGTGGATGCGCGCTGGCTCGTGGCTGATGCCGCGAATGTGCCGCTGGCCCCGGGCAGCCTGGATTGGATCCAGTCGAGCCTGATGATCCAGTGGTGCGAGGACACCGGTGCCGTTGCCCGGGAGATGGCAAGACTGCTTAAGCCCGGGGGCGGGGCCCATCTCGCGACCCTGGTGGACGGAACCCTGACCGAACTGGAATCCGCGTGGGCGGAGGCCGATCCCGGCCGTCGCCACGTCAATCGTTTCCTGACCCGGGCGGAGCTGGAGGCGCGGCTGGCCGAGGGCTTTGAGAGGGTGACTGTTGATGTTGAACCGCTGGTACTGTGGTACCCGGATGTCATGGCGCTGCTGGGAGAGCTCAAGACCCTCGGGGCCCGCTACAAGGATGAACACCGCCACCGGGGTGCGCTCGGCCCCGGGCGCCTGAGAGCCATGCGCCGCGCCTATGACCGCCACCGGGATTCCCGGTATGGTGTGCCCGCAACCTGGCAGGTGGCTTTTGCGCACCTGACCGGCCCCAGGCAATAACCGGAACCTTCCATAACGCCCATGCCACGACAATCCTACTTCATCACAGGTACTGACACGGACTCCGGCAAGACGGTGGTCACGGCTGGCCTGCTGCGCCTGGCAGCCCGCAATGGCCTGCGTACCCTGGCCATGAAGCCCCTGGCTTCCGGCTGTGAGCAGACCCCTGAAGGCCTGCGCAATGCCGATGCCCTGGCGCTGTCACAGGCCATGACCGAGTCCATGCCCTATGAGTCGGTGAACCCGGTGGCGCTGGAACCGGCAATCGCGCCCCACGTAGCCGCCCGGGAAGCCGGGCGCCGGGTCAGTGCCGAGCGCCTGGCGGGGTTCTGTCGGGGTGCCATGATGCGCCCTGCGGACCTGTTCCTGGTTGAAGGCGCCGGTGGCTGGCGTGTGCCGCTCAATGACCATGAAACCTGGGTGGATCTGGTGAGCGATCTCCAGTTTCCCGTCATCCTGGTTGTCGGATTGCGCCTGGGCGCCATCAACCACGCGCTGCTCAGTGCCGAGCTGATCCAGCGTGACGGCTGCCGCCTGGCGGGGTGGGTGGCCAATCGCTGCACTCCCGAGCCCATGGCGCGGGAAGATGAGACGTTCGAGACGCTCTGCGAGCGCATGCCGGCGCCGTGCATGGGGCGTGTGCCCTGGCTGGCTTCGCGGGATCCCACCGCCATGGCGGAAGAGGCCTCCCGGCACCTTTCGCTGCCCCTGCCTGGAGCGTAAACAGGCCTGCTCCGTCTGTTTGAATTTTAAACACTGCTGTGGTGTAATGTTCATGAACGTTCTGGGCGGGAGGTGTGCCCATGATCAGTAATGCCCTGTCCATTGGTGTGAACGGTGTTCAGGATGCCCAGCGCGGCATGCAGGATGCGGCCAGCCGTATTGCGCGTTCGGGAACCACAGAGGCGCCTCCCCGGGAAGCCGCTGCTCCTGATGGTGCTGGTGCCGTCGAGGACAGCCTGGCGGGCTCCATCGTGGATCTGAAGGTCAACCAGCGGAATGCCGAGGCTTCCATTGAAGTGGTTCGGACAGCGGACGAGATGGTAGGGACGCTGCTCGATGAACGTGCCTGACCCCGGAATGGAATCGCCGTGCAGCTTACGTCCATCCAGCCCGCGATCAGCAACGCCGGCGGCGCTGTAACACGAAGCGCCGCACCTCCCGGCACGGCCTCAGGCAGCGTGCCGCAGACCAGTACGCCCAGCAACAGCACGTCACCCTCCTATTCCCGGGCAACTGTCAGCCCAGCAACACCTGCCGGCCCGACAGGTCCATCCAGGCCAGCATCTCCCTCCTCGCGTGGTGAGAGCGGTAGCAGTGGTGTCCAGGTCTCCATCAGTGAACAGGCCCGCCGGCAGAGCCCGGAGGAGGGGGATCGTTACGCCCGGGGCGCGGGCGAGGAGGCTTCGCCGCAGCGCCCGGCACGTCCCCGCGGTGAGGCAGGGCCGGAACCCGGATCGGAGAACCGCCAGGGTGAGCGGCGGCAGCCGGAGCAGGGCTCTGAGGGGCCATCAGCGGAGCAGCAGACGGCCGCTCAGGAGCTGAGAGGCCGGGACCAGGAAGTGCGCCAGCATGAACAGGCGCATCAGGTCGTGGGTGGCCAGTACGCCGGGGCGCCTACCTACACCTACCAGCGCGGACCGGATGGCCAGCTCTATGCCGTCGGCGGGCAGGTCTCCATTGATACCAGCCCCATCCCTGATGACCCGGAAGCCACCATCAGCAAGATGCAGACGGTGCGCTCGGCCGCGCTTGCCCCGGCTGAGCCATCGCCCCAGGATATCCGGGTCGCCCAGGAGGCAACCCGTCAGCTTCTTCAGGCCCAGTCGGAGCTGCGCTCGTCCCGCCAGGAAGAAAGTGAGAGTGACAATAACCGGGTGCAGACCACTCCGGAAACGGAAGCTTCCGCTTCTGATCGTCCCGGCAGGGATGATGCCCGCATCAGCCTCTTCCGTGACGTGGAGGAACTACCGTCCACAGAGGCCGCTACCGCCACCGATCCAGGCTTCCGCGCCACAGCCTGAACGCCCCTCGTAAAATGCTTGTACCGCAGTGTATCTCCCTTGACATGGGACCCACTCCAAACGTATGTTTCAAACAGCCGTTTAATTGCATGAACCGAGGTACGAGCCATGCCCCAGTACAAAGCACCGCTGCGTGATATCCAGTTTGTCATGAATGAATTTCTGGATGCCGAAACGCACTACCAGCAGATCCCCGGCGGCGAAGAAGCCACGCCGGATATGGTCGATGCCATCATCCAGGAAGGTGCCAAGTTCTGTGAGCAGGTGCTGTCGCCGCTGAACCAGACCGGTGACCAGGAGGGCTGTCGCCTGGAAAACGGCGAGGTGAAGACGCCGACGGGCTTCAAGGAAGCCTATAAGCAGTACATCGAAGGTGGCTGGCCGTCCATGACCAGCGACGTTGAACTTGGCGGCCAGGGCCTGCCGAACTCGCTGTCCATGGTGATGAGTGAGATGGTGGGTACCGCCAACTGGTCCTTCGGCATGTACCCGGGGCTCAGCCACGGCTGCATCTCCACGCTGGAGGCGCATGGCTCTGATGAGCAGAAGCAGACCTTCCTGCCGAAGATGATCAGCGGCGAATGGACGGGCACCATGTGCCTGACCGAGTCCCACTGCGGCTCCGATCTGGGGATTATCCGGTCCAAGGCCACGCCCAATTCCGATGGCAGCTATGCGATTACCGGCGAAAAGATCTTCATTTCCGCCGGCGACCATGACATGGCGGAGAACATCATCCACCTGGTACTGGCGAAGCTGCCGGATGCGCCCAAGGGCACCAAGGGCATCTCCGTGTTCGTGGTCCCCAAGTTCATCCCCGACGCCAATGGCAACCCGGGTGAACGCAACAATGTGTCTGTTGGTTCCATCGAGGAAAAGATGGGCATCCATGGCAACGCCACCTGTGTGCTGAACTTTGACGGTGCGACCGGCTACCTGATCGGTGAAGAGCACAAGGGGCTGGGCTACATGTTCACGTTCATGAACATCGCCCGTATCGGTACGGCCATCCAGGGGCTGGCGTCTGCCGAACTGTCCTTCCAGGGCGCGCTTGAGTACGCTCGCGAACGCCAGGCCATGCGCTCACTGTCCGGCCCGAAGAATCCGGAGGGCAATGCGGATCCGATCATTGTGCACCCGGACGTGCGCCGGATGCTGATGACCCAGAAAGCGCTGGCCGAAGGTGGCCGCGCGATGATCTATTACGCGGCCCAGCAGGCGGACATCACCACCCGCAGCGAAGATGCTGAAGCGCGCAAGGAAGCCGACGAACTGCTGAGCTTCCTGACACCGATCGCCAAGGCCTTCCTGACCGAGACTGGTATCGAAGCCGCCAATCTGGGAATGCAGGTCTACGGTGGTCACGGCTACATCTCCGAGTGGGGCATGGAGCAGATCGTACGGGATGCACGCATCGGCGCCATCTACGAGGGTACGACAGGCATCCAGGCGCTCGACCTGCTGGGTCGGAAGGTACTTATGACCCAGGGTGAGTCGCTCAAGCGCTTCACCAAGAAGGTGCACCTGTTCTGCAAGGAGCATGGCGACAATAAGGAGCTGGCTGAGTTCATCGAGCCACTGGCGGCGTTCAACAAGGAGTGGGGCGACCTGACCATGAAGCTCGGCTCGGCCGCCATGAAGGATCGCGAGGAGGTCGGGGCGGCGTCCTACGACTACCTGATGTACTCCGGTTACGGTGTGCTGGCCTATCTCTGGGCCGAGATGGCCGAGGTTGCCCAGCGCAAGCTCCAGGAGGGCACCTCCGAGGAGGCGTTCTATCAGGCCAAGCTCCAGACCGCACGCTTCTACTTCCAGCGCATGCTGCCGCGGGCCAGGGCCCACGCCGATGCCATGGTCAGTGGTGCCGGTAACCTGATGGAGATGCAGGAAGAGCATTTCGCCTTCTGAACCGTTAGTATCCGGTAAGCATGAAAAGCCCGCCCTGTGCGGGCTTTTCTGTCAGAAATCCCGGGGTAGAATAGGCCCCGCCAGACGTTCAAAGTGAGGATCAATCCATGGCTGACTACAAGGCTCCCCTGCAGGACATGCGGTTCCTGCTCAATGAGATCTTCGACGCACCGGGGCAGTGGGCTTCCCTGCCCGGACTCAGCGAAAGCGTGGATCCGGAGACGGCGGATGCCATTCTGGAAGAAGCCGGCAAGATCGCAGCAGGGACGCTCGCCCCCATCAACCAGAGTGGCGATGAGCAGGGCTGTCAGTGGAAGGACGGCGAGGTGACCACGCCTGACGGTTTCAAGGAGGCCTACCAGACCTTCGCCGAAGGCGGCTGGGTCGGCCTTGGTGGTGATCCCAACTACGGCGGCATGGGCATGCCCAAGAGCCTGGTTGGGCAGGTCGAGGAGATGATGCAGGGGGCCAACATGGCCTTCGGCCTCTGCCCCATGCTGACTGCCGGCGCATGCCTGGCGCTGCATGCCCACGGCAGTGAGGAGCTCAAGGAGAAGTACCTGCCGAAGATGTACGATGGCACCTGGTCCGGGGCCATGGATCTGACCGAGCCCCACGCCGGCACGGATCTGGGCATTATCCGGACCAAGGCGAAGCCAAACGATGATGGTTCCTACAGCATCTCAGGCACCAAGATCTTCATCACCTGGGGTGAGCACGACATGGCGGAGAACATCATCCACCTGGTGCTCGCCAAGCTGCCGGACGCCCCGGCGGGACCCAAGGGCATCTCGCTTTTCCTCGTGCCGAAATACGAAGTGAATGAGGACGATTCCCTGGGCGCGCGGAACAACGTCTCCTGCGGGTCACTGGAGGAGAAGATGGGCATCCACGGCTCCGCGACCTGTGTCATGAACTACGATGATGCCCGTGGCTGGCTCGTGGGCGAGCCCAACAAGGGCCTGATGGCCATGTTCACCATGATGAACTATGAGCGTCTGGGTGTGGGCATCCAGGGTGTGGGCGCGGCGGAAGCTTCCTACCAGCACGCCCTGGCCTACGCCCGCGAGCGCATCCAGAGCCGCTCGCCCAACGGGCCCCAGAACCCCGACAAGCAGGCGGATCCCATCATCGTGCACCCGGACGTGCGCCGGATGCTGCTGAAGATGAAGGCGCATACCGAAGGCAGCCGTGCTTTTATCACTTACGTAGCCCAGTGGCTCGACCAGGCCAAGTTCGCCGAAGACCCGGAAGCGAAGGAGAAAGCCGATGGCATGGTGGCGCTGCTGACGCCGGTGGCCAAGGCCTTCCTGACCGACCGGGCGCTGGATACCTGTGTGATTGGTCAGCAGGTCTACGGCGGTCATGGCTACATCCGTGAGTGGGGCCAGGAGCAGCTGGTGCGTGATACCCGCATCACCCAGATCTACGAGGGGACCAACGGCATCCAGGCCATGGACCTGATGGGGCGCAAGGTGGTCGGTAATGGCGGTAAGTTCTTCGAACTCTTCGCGAACGACGTGGCCGACTACATCAATGCGAACCAGGATGATCCGGCAGTGGCCGACTACATCCAGCCCCTGGCGGCGGCTCTTGAGCGTCTTTCCGATGTGACCGAGAGCGTCATCAAGGCAGCGGATGGCAATCCGGCGGAGATCGGTGCGGCCGCAGTGGACTACCTGGATCTGTTCGGCCTCACCGCCGAAGCCTATCTGTGGGTCCGCATGGTGCAGGCGGCCGCGCCCAAGGCGGAGAACGATACTTCCGGCTTCTATACCGGCAAGCTCAAGACCGCGCGCTTCTTCTTCGACCGCATCCTGCCGCAGTCGGTTGCCCTGACGGAGTCCATCCGCAACGGCGGCGACAGCATGATGGCGTTCGACGAGGCCGAGTTCGGCTAGGCGGAGAGCGTCTCCACCAGGGCGGCAAGGGCGGACCAGGGCGGCATGGCCGGGTCCTGGCCCTTGCTGGCCCGGTCCACCTGCCGGGCCTGTTCCCAGGCCCTGCTGATCGATTGGCTGCTGTGCCGGCGTGAGGCCTTTTCCAGGGCCTTTCTCAACGGCGGCTGGCGCACTCCGTTGTGCTTGAACCAGGTGGCGGCATTGCTGCCCTGACGCAGGCTGTGCTGCAGGCTGGCAAGGTGCTTCAGGTCACGCTGGAGCACACCCAATACGGCCAGTGTGCTGGTTCCTTCCTCCTCGAGACGCCGCAGCATCTGCAGGGCGTGACCCCGGTTACCGGACAGCGCCTCGGCGCTCAGCTCGAAGGCGTTGTAACGGCTGCTGTCCTCAACACCCCCAATCGCAACGGCGTCATCCACCGGTTCATCCCCGGCGACCACCCTGAGCCGTTCCAGCTCCTGGTGGGCGGCCAGTAGGTTGCCCTCCAGGCGCTCGCTGAGCTGGGCCACGGCGTTGCGGGTGAGCTTCAGGCCCATGGTTTCGGCGCGGCGTGAGAGCCAGCGGGGGAAGTCCGCTGGATCCACCGGCCAGACCGGAACGTGGAGGCCGACCTTCTGCCAGTTGCGGAACCAGGCCTTGCTGGTCTCGCCGCTGTCCAGGCGTGGGCCAGACACAATCAGGATGACGTCCTCCGGGGGCGCCTTGGCGAAGGCTTCCAGAACCTCGCGACCCTTGCCGGGCTTGCCACTGTGCAGGCGCACCTCGATGCGACGGCGGCTGGCGAACAGCGACAGTGCCTGGGTCTCGTCGTGGACCTGCTGCCAGTCGAACTGCGGGTCCGTCTGGAAGACCGTGCGTTCCTCGTAGCCTTCTGCAACGGCCCGTTCGCGGATGCGGTCGCAGGCTTCCTGGACCAGGAGGGGCTCATCACCGGTAACCAGGTAGCCGGCATCCAGGCGCTTGGCCAGCTGATTCGGGAGCTGTTCCGGGGTGACCTTCATTCGTCCGTGTCCGTACTGCTTTCGTGCTCGGAGCGGATCCGGCGGATACGCTCCTCGGTGAAGGGCATCAGCCGGCGGGTGACCTGTTGCACCAGCTGGTCCTGGAGAAGGCCTTCGATACCCTGCTGTTCCCGCTCTCCGGCCAGCACCTGCTGCTCATCCGCCTGGTAGAACTCACGGGCACTCAGTTCGGTATCCGCCAGAAGGGGAATGCCGTCCCTGGTCGTCAATTCCACCGCTATGCGGGCACTGAGTTCGTATTCGCTGGCGGCTGCCCGGTCATCCAGGGCGCTGGTCCGCCGTTCCTGCTCGTAACCGCTGAGCGTCAGGCGGTATTCCGGTGTCTCGCCGTCTTCCGCCAGCAGGTTGTACAGGCCCAGACGCTCGCGGGCGCCTGAGCAGACGGAGGTGGGGACGCCCTCGCCACAGGACAGCGTTAAAGGCGCCAGTGCATCCGGTACCAGGGCGCTGCCCCGGAGCTGGAAGCCACAGGCGCTGAGAACCGTTGTCAGCATGAGTACGGTGATGGGTTTCCAGGCGACCTGGGGCATGATCTCCTCCGGACCGGGTCAGTTGGCGACCACGTTCACAAGCTTGCCGGGAACCACCACCACCTTGCGAATGGTCTTGTCCTCGATGAAGCGCTGGACGTTGTCATCCGCAAGCGCCAGGGCCTCGAGCTGGTCCCGGTCGGCCTCGGCGTCCGCCTGGATGCGCGAGCGGAGCTTGCCGTTGACCTGCACCACCAGCTCAATGCTGTCCTGTTTCATCAGGTTCTCGTCGGCTACGGGCCATTCAGCGTCGACAACGGCGGTTGTGTAGCCAAGGGCCTGCCACAGTTCATGGGTGATGTGGGGGGCCACAGGCGCCAGCACCAGAACGGCTGTTTCCAGCACCTCCTGCATCACCGCCCGGTCGCCGTCATTGCGGATCTCAAACCGTCCGGCGTCGTTGAGCAGCTCCATTACGGCGGCAATGGCCGTGTTGAAGGTCAGGCGTCGGCTGAAGTCGTCGCTGACCTTGGCAATGGTCTGATGCGTCTTGCGGCGCATGCCCTGCTGGGCTTCATCGGGGTCGCCCGGCATGGCCCCGTCTGTGCCGCCGTCACTCACGTGCTGGTGCACCATCCGCCAGAGCCGGCGCAGGAAGCGGTGAGCGCCTTCCACACCGCTGTCGGACCACTCCAGCGACTGCTCCGGCGGGGCCGCGAACATCATGAACAGGCGCACGGTGTCGGCACCGTACTCGTCGATGATGGCCTGGGGATCGATGCCGTTGTTCTTGGATTTGGACATCTTGGTCACGCCACCGGGGTGGACAGGCTCGCCATCCGCCTTGAGCGTGGCGCTGACCACGTTGCCTTTGCCATCGTACTCCGCGTCCACATCCTGCGGTGAGAACCACTCTTTACCGCCGTTGTCCGTCTCGCGGTACCAGGTTTCGGCCAGCACCATGCCCTGGCACAGCAGGCGGTTGAAGGGCTCATCGCTGTTGACCAGGCCGACATCGCGCAGCAGCTTGTGGAAGAAGCGCGCGTAGAGCAGGTGCAGGATGGCGTGTTCAATACCGCCAATGTACTGGTCCACGGGCAGCCAGTAGTTGGCCGCTTCCGGGTCCAGCATGCCGTCGTCCTTCCAGGGGCTGCAGAAGCGTGCGAAGTACCAGGAGGACTCCATGAAGGTGTCGAAGGTGTCCGTCTCGCGGAAGGCGGGCTCACCGTTGTAGGTGGTCTTTGCCCACTCGGGATCGGTCTTGAGCGGCGACTGGACGCCGTCCATGGTCACGTCCTCGGGCAGTGCCACTGGCAGGTCGCTTTCCGGTACCGGGGCTGACTCACCGTTTTCGAGGGTGAGCATGGGGATGGGCGCGCCCCAGTAGCGCTGGCGGGAGACGCCCCAGTCGCGCAGGCGGTAATTGGTCTTGCGCTTACCGATGCCGCGCTTTTCCAGATCCTCGGCGATGGCCGCGAAGGCCTCGTCGGAGCTGGTACCGGTGTAGGGGCCTGAGCCGGTCAGCAGCCCCTTCTCGGTGAAGGCCTCCACATAGGTGTCCACGTCGCGGCCGTCGCTGGGGCTGATGACCTGGCGGATGGCGATGCGGTACTTGCGGGCGAACTCGTGGTCGCGCTCGTCGTGGGCGGGCACCGCCATCAGAGCGCCGGTGCCGTATTCGTGGAGCACGAAGTTGGCAACGTAGACCGGGAGGCGCTCGCCGGTCAGCGGGTGGAGGGCATACAGGCCCGTCTCCACGCCTTTCTTCTCCATGGTTTCCACATCGGCGGTGGAGGCAACGGTGTGGCGGCACTCCTCCACGAACTCGGCCACCTCGCGGGAACGCTCAGACGCCTTCTCCGCTACCGGGTGACGTGCGGACACCGCCATGTAGGTCACGCCATAGAGGGTGTCCGGACGGGTGGTATAGACCCGCAGGGTTTCGGAACCGTCCTCCATCTGGAAGTCGAGCTCGACCCCTTCGGAGCGGCCGATCCAGTTGCGCTGCATGGCCTTGACCTGTTCCGGCCAGCCCTCGAGCTGATCCAGGTCGTCCAGCAGTTCATCGGCGTAGTCGGTGATCTTGACGAACCACTGGGGAATCTCTTTCTGTTCGACCACAGCTCCAGAGCGCCAGCCGCGGCCATCCACCACCTGTTCGTTGGCGAGTACCGTCTGGTCCACCGGGTCCCAGTTGACGGTGGCGTTCTTCTTGTAGACCAGGCCCTTTTCATAGAGCTTGGTGAAGAACCACTGCTCCCACTGGTAGTACTCAGGATCGCAGGTCGCCAGTTCCCGGTTCCAGTCGTAGCCGAAGCCCAGGCGCTTGAGCTGGGTCTTCATGTGTTCAATGTTCTGCCGGGTCCAGGCGGCGGGGGCGGTGCGGTTGCTGATGGCCGCGTTCTCCGCCGGCAGCCCGAAGGCATCCCAGCCCATGGGCTGCAGCACATTCTTGCCCTGCATGCGCTGGAAGCGCGAGATCACATCACCGATGGTGTAGTTGCGCACATGCCCCATGTGCAGCTTGCCGCTGGGGTAGGGGAACATGGAGAGGCAGTAGTACTTGGGCCTGCCGGGTTCTTCCCGTACCGCGAAGACATCGTTGGACTCCCAGTACTGCTGGGCGTTGCGCTCGACGGCGTCGGGGCGGTAATGCTCTTCCATGGGTCGGTGCCTTATGCTCTCGGATCGAAAATGGCTGTTGCATCGGGAAAGGGCTCATTCTAGCGTAGAGAGAAGGTGACAGGTAGGCATGCCGACTTCCAACCCATCAGCAGGAGAAAACAGTGGCCGATAAGCAGCGCCCCCGTCTCAGTGACGGTGCCGAGACCGCCTACAACCGCATGCTTGAGCGGGTGGAGTCCCGCCTCGCGGAAGCGGAGGAACGAACCTGGGAGCAGCTCCAGCAGGAAATTGAGGAAGCGGTTGAGTTTGAGCAGGAGGTGGCGGAACTCACCCGTGATGAGCTGAATCTGCTCGCCGCTTACCTGCGTCGGGATCTCTCCCATCTGCTGGGCTTTGTTTCCAGTACCGGCGACGGTGTGGCGGAGTGGCTGCGCACGGACCTGGAATGGATCGAGGACTGGCTGGTGGAGCGGCTGCTGTCCATAGCCGATCCCACCCGCCTGGATACCCTGGAGCTCCAGCAGAAGCTTCAGAACACGGACGCGGATCACTATTTTGCAGGCGAGCTCGCCATGGCGGGTGTTCTGCGCTGTCTGAACTGCGGTCACATGCGGACACTGGCTGAAACAACCCGCCTGGAGCCCTGTGAGCGGTGTGAATCCCATTACTTCGAGCGGATTACGGCGCACACGCCGGATGTGGAGCCTGGCACAGGCTGAGCACGCGGCCTTTGCTTGATTTTTCGAACTATCCCAGAATGAGTGGCGGTTCAAACCATTCATTCCGGGAGGTTGCCCATGCCGGTCGCTGTGACCGTTTTTATCCTGATCGTGGCCTTTGTTGCAGGGTCAATGATCTATGTGTACCGATTCCGTGGCCAGGAGCGCTATAAGAGCGTTGGTGAGTACTGGCGCAAGGGCTGGCCGATCTTCAGTCCGCTGAACTGTCTGCTCTATCTCTTCACCGAGAAACGGGCGCGGGCCCCCATCATGGATCGGGATCAGTTCCCGGAACTGCAGGTGATCCAGGACAACTGGGAGACCATCCGCCGTGAGGCGGTGGGGCTTTATGAGGATCGGGTCTTCGACCAGACCAGTGACCCGGAATCCAGCGCCTACTACGACATCGGTTTCCGCACCTTTCAGAAGTATGGGTGGAGCAAGTTCTATATCAAGTGGTATGGGACCAAGCACAACTCCGCCCAAGCCTCGTGCCCGGAGACCCTGAAGATCCTCGATCAGGTGCCGTCGGTGAACGGGGCCATGTTCTCGATCCTCCCGGTGGGCTCACAACTGACCCGGCATGCGGATCCGGTGGCCTGCTCGCTGCGCTATCACCTGGGGCTGTCCACGCCCAACGATGACCGCTGCTACATCAATATTGATGGCCAGGACTATTCCTGGCGCGATGGCGAGGACCTGATCTTTGACGAAACCTACCTCCATTACGCCCACAACGATGCCAAACAGTATCGCCTGATCCTGATGTGCGATGTGGAGCGGCCCACATGGTTGCTCGGGAGTGTAATCAACGTCTTCTACAAGGGGCTGATGCGGCTGACCGTGGTGCCCAATATGGATGGCGACCAGCGTGGCTTCGCCAACAGCCTGTTCGCGCGGATCTCGCCGGCACTGGCCCGGGTGCGGGAACTGAAGAAGACCAACCGGCGTCAGTACAAGGCGCTGAAGTACTCCGTGAATACCCTTCTGGCCCTGGCGCTCGGTGGCGTGATTCTCGGTGGGCTGGTGGCGATTGACGGGCTGGTGGCTTCGATCGCCTAGGCCGTATTGCGCTTCCCGCGCTGGCGGCCGAACACGATCATCACGGCCGCCAGCGTTATGACCGGCCATGAACCGGTAGCCATGAAGGGCGTGGTGCCGGTTACCGGCTGGATTTCCCCCTTCAGAACATCCCGCTCATAGTGCCGGGCCCGGGCGCGGATCCGGCCTTCGCGGTCCACGATGGAAGTGATCCCGTTATTGGTTGCGCGCAACAGTTCCCGGCCGGTTTCCAGTGCCCGCATGCGGGCGATCTGGTGATGCTGGAAGGGGCCGAGTGAACGCCCGAACCAGGCGTCGTTGCTCACTGTCATCAGGAATCCTGTTTCAGCTGTGTTGCGGGCGACGAAGTCCGCGTAGGCGATCTCATAGCACACGGCCGGATGGGTGCTGGTGTCGTCGAAGTTCAGTGGTGACTGGTTTTCCGGGCCCGGACGGAAGACCGACATGGGCAGGTTGAAGAACTCGATGGTGCCGCGTAGCAGTGATTCCAGCGGCACGTATTCACCGAATGGCACCAGCCGCTGCTTGTGATAGGTTCCCTGGCCGGGGCCCACTGTCATCAGGCTGTTGTGGAAGACCGGCTCCGCGTAGTGTGGGCTGTTGCCGTACCAGGGCAGGCCAGTGACCAGCGTCGTGCCGGTCTCGAGTGCGCGGCTTTCCAGTGCATCCAGAACCTGGGCCGCCTGCCCCTGGGTGGCGGGCAGTGCGGTTTCCGGCCAGAGGATCAGATCCCGGCCCCAGAGCGGCTCGGTGAGCTCCCGGTAGATCCGGATCTGCTTCCGGAGCATGTCCGGATCCCATTTGTCATGCTGGGAGATATTGCCCTGGACGGCGGCGACCGACAGGGGCTCGCCTTGCGGCTGGGTCCACGCCACCAGGCTGAGCAGCGGCGCCAGCAGCCAGGGCAGTATGGCGGCGGCCACGAAGCCGGCGGGCAGCCAGCGGGGGCCGCTGCGGTAATGGTGCCAGGCGGCGACCAGCAGGGCGGCTGTGACAGCTGTAACAAAGGTGACGCCGTGTACGCCAAGGACCGGTGCCCATGGCGCCAGGGGACCATCCACCTGGGCGGTGCCGGCGTAGAGCCAGGGGAAGCCGGTCAGAAGCCAGCCACGCACCCAGTCCATCAGGACCCAGACGGCCGGGAACAGCCACAGGCTGCGCCCGGTGTGAGTGCCCGCGAGCCGGCCCCAGCACCAGAAGGCGATGGCCGGGAACAGCGCCAGTCCCATGGCGAACAGCAGCGTCATGATCGCGGCCAGCGGCGCGGCCGTCATGCCGTATTCGCTGATGCTGACGTAGACCCAGGAGGCGCCGCTGCCGAACAGCCCCAGGCCGAGGAACCAGCCGTCCCGGAACAGGGGCTTCGCCTCCCGGCCGCTGCACAGAAGCAGGATCAGCATAAGGGACAGCAGCGCAGCGGGCCACAGATAGAAGGGGGCAAACGCGAGTGTCTGGAGCGCGCCGGTGGCCACCAGCGCGGGAATACGGAAAAGGCGGTTCTGGATCATGGCGCGTCCCGCGTCATGCGATGGGTTTGACCTGGATCAGGCGGATCTTGCGGTTATCGGCGTTCAGCACCTTGAACCGGAAACGGTCCACGGTTGTGGTTTCACCACGCCTTGGCAGGCGGCCGAACTCCTTGAGCATCAGGCCACCGATGGTGTCGAAAGCTTCCTGGTCCAGATCCGTGCCGAAGAATTCATTGAACTCATCGATGGGCGTCTGGGCCTTGACCGCGTAGATGCCGTGTTCGCGCTCGCGGATGCGATCGTCATCATCAACGTCGTGCTCGTCCTCGATGTCGCCGACGATCTGTTCAAGCACGTCCTCAATGGTGATCAGCCCAGCCACACCTCCGTATTCGTCGACCACAATGGCCATGTGGTTGCGGTTTTCCTTGAACTCCTTGAGCAGCTGGTTGCAGCGCTTGCTCTCGGGCACGACAGTGGCCGGGCGCAGGATCTCTCGGATGCTGTCGCGGGTCAGGTTGTTGCGCAGGGCCAGTGGCAGCAGATCCTTGGCCAGGAGGATGCCGACGATCTCGTCCGAGGTATCGCCGATGGCCGGGAAGCGCG
This sequence comes from Halospina sp. K52047b, assembly GCF_008709855.1. Taxonomy (NCBI): domain Bacteria; kingdom Pseudomonadati; phylum Pseudomonadota; class Gammaproteobacteria; genus Halospina; species Halospina sp. K52047b. The sequence continues at coordinate 58,816 of NZ_VYJH01000010.1, forward strand.
AGTGGGCGGATTCGATGACCTCGCTGATGTAAGAGGAGGGGTCGGCGTCGGCCTTGACCGTCACCATGCGCGAGCGTGGAATCATGATCTCTTCCACGCGCATGTCCGTCACCTGCATGGCACCCTCGATGATGCTCATGGCATCGCTGTCGATCAGCTGCTGAAACTCCGCGTCGCGCAGAACGCGCAGCAGATCTTCGGGGGTGCGGGGATCACTCGAGAAAGCCTGGGATAATCGCTCCAGCCAGGAGTTTTTTGTCTGGCCGTTGGATGAGTCGTCGCTCATGGGGTCCTTTCCGGATTGCTGTTCGCGGGATGCTACCGATAGGGGTCGGGAAAACCAAGCTCGGCAAGGAGATGCACTTCAAGATTCTCCATGGTTTCTGCCTCGTCTGGGTCCTGATGGTCGTAACCCTGCAGGTGAAGCATGCCATGAATCAGCAGGTGTGCCCAGTGGGCTTCAGGCGTCTTGCCCTGCTCACGGGCTTCCCGTTCGACGACCCCGGCGCAGATGACGAGATCTCCGAGCAGGGCCAGCTCCACCCCGGGGGGCGCCTCGAAGGGGAAGGAAAGCACGTTGGTCGGATAATCCTTTCCCCGGTACTGGTGATTCAGCTCATGGCCTTCCGGCTCGTCCACGATCCGGAGGGTCACTTCGGTTTCGCCGTCCCCCTGCCAGCCCTGTTCCGCCCAGGTTTCGAAATCCGCCTGGGCGGGCAGCCCCGTGAGCCGGGTTGCCAGTTGCAGATCCAGCGTTACGCGGTTCATGCGTTGCGGTCGTCCCAGTCGTCGTAGGCTTCCACGATGCGCTGAACCAGCGGATGGCGCACTACGTCCTCGGCGCCGAAGTAGGTGATACCAATGCCTTTGACCTCCCGCAGCACACGCAGGCAGTGTTCCAGGCCGGAGTGCTGGCCGCGCGGCAGGTCGATCTGGGTGATGTCGCCGGTAATGATGGCGGTGGAACCAAAGCCGATGCGCGTGAGGAACATCTTCATCTGTTCCCGCGTGGTGTTCTGGCTTTCGTCCAGGATGATGAAGGAGTTGTTGAGGGTGCGCCCGCGCATGAACGCCAGCGGTGCAATCTCGATCACACCGCGTTCGATCAGCCTGTTCACCTGCTCGAAGCCGAGCATCTCGTAGAGGGCGTCATAGAGCGGCTTGAGGTAGGGATCGACTTTCTGGGAAAGATCCCCCGGCAGGAAACCCAGCTTTTCACCGGCCTCGACCGCTGGGCGGACCAGCATGACCCGCTTGACTTCCTCGGCCTGGAGGGCCTCCACGGCACAGGCCACGGCGAGCCAGGTTTTGCCCGTGCCAGCCGGGCCCACGCCGAAGTTGATGTCATGGGTGCGGATGGCATGTACGTAGCGCTGCTGGTTCTCGCCCCGGGGCTGGATCTTCAGGCGGGGTGTTTCGATGACCTGCTGGGCGCCGTCATAGCCGCTGGTCTCGGGCAGGCGCTCAAAGCCGGATTCGCGGATGAACAGGTGCACCGTGTCCGGGCTGATGTCATCACTGGCCTCGGTTTCCCGATAGAGGTGTTTGAGCACTTCCATGGCCGCTGTTGCGGCCTCGCCGTCACCGGTGATCCGGAAGTGGTGCCCCCGGTAGCCGATGCGCACGCCCATGCGTTTTTCGATATGCTTGAGGTGTTCGTCGAACTGACCGCAGAGCGCGGCCAGACGTTCCGTGTCGGCGGGTTCCAGCTGGAATTCTCGGGTGTCGGCGCTCAATCGGGCCTCGGCTCAGTAGCGGTTGTCGTCAATCATGACGCCGCGCAGTGAATTCGGCAATGCCTCGGTAATCTCGACGTCCACGAAGGAGCCGACCACGCCGGGCACATCGGTGCGGAAGTTGACGACCCGGTTGTTCTCGGTCCGACCCTGGTATTCACCGGGATCTTTCTTGGACACGCCCGTGACAAGGATGCGCTCGGTGTTGCCGACCATCTTGCGGCTGATGTCCATGGCCTGCTGGTTGATGCGGTCCTGCAGGATCGCCAGGCGTTCTTTCTTGACCTCTTCCGGGGTATCGTCCGGCAGGTCCGCCGCCGGGGTGCCGGGGCGGGCGCTGTAGACAAAGCTGAAGGACACATCGAAGCCCACGTCGTTGATCAGCTTCATGGTGTCTTCAAAGTCCTTTTCGGTTTCACCGGGGAAACCGATGATGAAATCCGAGGACAGGCTCAGGTTCGGACGGATGCGGCGCAGCTTGCGGATCTTGGATTTGTACTCCAGGGCCGTGTGGCCACGCTTCATCAGCGCCAGGATCCGGTCCGAGCCCGCCTGTACCGGCAGGTGCAGGTGACTGACCAGCTCCGGAACCTGCTCGTAGACGTTGATCAGCGCATCCGAGAACTCCACAGGATGCGACGTGGTGAAGCGGATCCGGTCGATGCCCTCGATGTCCGCCACCCAGGTGATCAGCTCGGCCAGGTCCATGGTGTCGCCGTCCAGGGTTTCCCCGTCGTAGGCATTGACGTTCTGGCCGAGAAGATTCACTTCCCGCACGCCCTGGCTGGCGAGGTCCCGGACCTCTTCAAGGACGTCCTCCACCGGGCGGCTCAGCTCTTCGCCCCGGGTGTAGGGCACCACGCAGAAGGAGCAGTACTTGCTGCAGCCTTCCATGATGGACACAAAGGCGGAAGGGCCATCCACGCCTGGCCCGGGCAGTTGGTCGAACTTCTCGATTTCGGGGAAGCTGACGTCCACCACGCCGACGCCGCCCTCGCTGTCCGCCTTGGTGATCATCTCGGGCAGGCGGTGCAGGGTCTGGGGGCCGAAGACCATGTCCACGTAGGGCGCCCGGTCGATGATGGCCTGACCTTCCTGGCTGGCGACGCAGCCGCCGACGCCGATGATGGCGTCCGGGTTGTTTTTCTTCAGTTTTTTCCAGCGGCCGAGCTGGTGGAAGACCTTTTCCTGGGCCTTTTCACGGATGGAACAGGTGTTGAGCAGCAGAATGTCCGCGTCGTCGGCGGTGTCGGTCAGCTCCACCTCGTGACTCTCGCGCAGGAGGTCGATCATGCGCGATGAGTCGTATTCGTTCATCTGGCAGCCGTGGGTCTTGATGAAGAGTTTCTTTCCCATGGTTGGCGGCGTTCTGTCTGGTTGGAAGATCGGCGATTATAACGCCTGCGGTCTGGTTCTGTCACAAACCAACGAGTCAGTCAGAGGCGTCGTCCAGATAGCTCTGGAGCTGTTCTTTAAGACTCCGGGGGACCTGGGTGATGATCAGGGCATCGCGGTCGCGGTCGTAGTGGACCGCCTGGTTCACCAGGTCGGAGGAGAACGACAGGCTCAGGCCGTTGCCCTTGCCGGCGATGCGGACCAGTTTGCGGACCTTGCGCCGGTCCGGGTGCAGGACCTGATCCGGCCCCACGGCCTGGGATTCGGCCACATGCTCGGCAAACCGCTCCGGCTGGCTGTCATCGATGTAGCTGGAAAGGGCCGAGAGAGGCACCGGCTCGCCCAGCGCCTCCTGCTCATTGCAGAACTCGAACGCCTTGTGGCGCACGCTCTGGGCGTCTTCCGGCTCCGTCTGCTGCTGGGCGAACGACTCCACCGCCTCCAGGAAAGTGCGGGTCTCCGCTTCCACGTCCACTTCCTGCTGGAAGCCCACCAGGCGCGCGAAGCACTTTCCGATCTCGCCCGTTCCGCGGCCCTGGAGCACCGTCAGGTAGTTCTCTGAGCCGGACTCGCCGCGCCAGTCCTCCAGCTCAACACGCGCCGCCAGGTTCAGGCGGGAGCGGCTGATGGTTTCGGTGGGGGTGAGCTCCAGGTTCGGGTCCAGGGTGAAGACCGGGTCCATCTCCAGGGCGAAGAGGTACAGCACCTCGCCGTCGGCCAGGGATTCGTGGACGATAAGCAGCGGGCGCTCGGGGTCGGTGTCCGCGCGGGTGATCTCGTCCTGCCACTGGCCCAGAAGCTGGTCCGTGAAGGCCTCAAAGCCCTGCTGGCCGTCCAGGTAGTTGCCGAGCCACCCGCGGATGGGGTGGCTGCCAAGGTCGTCTGAAAAGCGGCCATAGGCCTTGCCGGGGCGGCTGTTGAACAGCTTTTTGAGCTGGCGGTGCAGGGCTTCGTAGTCACCACCCGGCTCGGCCATCGCCTCTCCGGCGTTGGCCCGGGCCGGCTGCCCGCCGCCGGGCAGTGTGGCTCGCATCAGCCTGAGCTGCTGAATGGCCATGGGTCAGCCCTGCAGCCGCTGTTCCCGACGCAGTGTCTGCAGCAGTTCCTGCACGGCCTTGCTGATGCCGGCGTCATTGTCGGCACTGACACTGTAGTCCGCCGGTGTGCCGCTTATACCGGCCGTGAGCACGATCAGGCCCTGGCTGCGCAGTACATCGGCCATGCTGCCACGGTCTTCCTCGGAGTCCGTATTGGTGTTGTCCAGCACGACGCCGGTCTTGCCCACGTCGAACAGGCTGCGCTGCAGGGCTGTGGCCAGCTTGTCTGCTGCTTCGCCGCCGCAGTCGATCACCAGCGGTTTCTGGTCGAGCCGGCGTTGCCATTCCTCGATAGTGACCGGGTTCATCAGGCCTTCGGCGTCGCTGGCGGTGCTCTTGATCATGCCCGCACCGATGGTGATGTTGGTCAGGCGGTCGATGATGATGAACGCCCCGGTGGAGCCGCAGTTCGGGTAGGGGTCAAAGGCCAGCGGGTGGCTGACGGCGAACTCGCACAGGCCGATCTCGTTCAGGCCCAGCTCGCTGCCTTCCTGCTGTTCCAGGGTATTCACGTCCGTCTTGTAGTGCACCCGGCGCATGGCGCCAGAGGTGTAGCGTGGCCCCTGCTTGATGTCGTACTGGCGGCCCGGTGCCAGCGGCTGGTCAGTCATCCAGACCACGTTGGCGTTGAAGGCGGTGGCCACCTCGGGCATGTTGCCGGCGTGTACCAGCATGTCACCGCGGCTGACGTCGATCTCGTCCTTCAGGGTCAGGGTAACGGCCTGATCGATATGGGCTTCGTCCTGATCCCCTTCAAAAGTGACGACCCGGTCCACGCGGGTGGAGCGGCCCGAGGGCAGGGCAACCACTTCGTCGTCCGGCTTCACAACGCCACTGGCGATGGTGCCGCAGAAGCCCCGGAAGTCGAGGTTCGGGCGGTTCACGTACTGGACCGGGAAGCGGAAATGCTCGAAGTCCTTGTCGTGGGAGATCGGGACGGTCTCCAGCACCTGCATCATGGGCTTGCCGTCGAACCAGGGCATGTTCTCGCTGGGATAGACGACATTGTCGCCCTCGAGCGCGGAGATGGGCACAAAACGCACGTCTTCCAGGCCGAGGTTGCCGCAGAAGTGCTGGTACTCCTCCCTGATTTCATTGAAGCGCTGCTCGCTGTAGTCGACCAGGTCCATCTTGTTGATGGCGACGACCACGTGCTTGATGCCCAGCAGCGAGGCCAGGAAGGAGTGGCGCTTGGTCTGGGTCAGCACCCCATGACGGGCGTCGATCAGGATGACCGCGAGCTGCGCATTGGAGGCGCCTGTGGCCATGTTGCGCGTGTACTGCTCATGCCCGGGCGTATCGGCCATGATGAACTTGCGCTTGGCGGTGGAGAAGTAGCGGTAGGCCACGTCAATGGTGATGCCCTGTTCCCGCTCGGCCTGCAGGCCATCGACGAGCAGCGACAGGTCCAGTTTCTCGCCGGTGGAGCCCACCTTGGAGCTGTCGGACTCCAGCGCTGCCAGCTGGTCTTCGTAGATCATGCTGGTGTCGTGCAGCAGGCGGCCAATGAGGGTGCTTTTGCCGTCGTCCACGCTGCCGCAGGTCAGCAGCCGCAGAAGTTCCTTCTGTTCGTGCTGCTTGAGGTAGGCGTTGATGTCGGTGCCGATCAGGTCTGACTGATGTGACATTGGATCTTGTCTCCGAAAACCGGGTTGGGCGCGCTTAGAAGTAGCCTTCCTGTTTCTTCTTCTCCATGGAGCCGGCGCTGTCGTGGTCAATGACTCGACCCTGGCGCTCGGAGCTGCGTGTCAGCAGCATCTCCTGGATGATCTCGGGCAGCGTGTCCGCCTCGGACTCGATGGCGCCGGTCAGCGGGTAGCAGCCCAGGGTACGGAAGCGCACGGACTTCATTTCGGGCTCTTCGCCCGGCTCCAGCGGCATGCGGTCGTCGTCGACCATGATCAGGGTGCCGTCGCGCTCGACCACGGGCCGGGGCTTGGAGAAGTACAGCGGCACGATCTCGATGTTCTCGAGGTGGATGTACTGCCAGACGTCCAGTTCGGTCCAGTTGGACAGCGGGAAGACGCGGATGCTCTCGCCCTTGTTGATCTGGCCGTTGTAGATGTTCCACAGCTCCGGGCGCTGGTTCTTCGGGTCCCAGCGATGGTTCTCGTCCCGGAAGGAGTAGACGCGCTCCTTGGCCCGGGATTTCTCTTCGTCCCGGCGGGCCCCGCCAAAGGCGGCGTCGAACTTGTACTTCTCCATGGCCTGCTTCAGCGACTGGGTCTTCATTACATCGGTGTGCTTGGCACTGCCGTGACTGAAGGGGCCGATTCCCTGTTTCACGCCTTCCTCGTTGATGTGGACGATCATGTCGAGATCGTACTGCTCGGCCATACGGTCCCGGAACTCGATCATTTCCTTGAACTTCCAGGTGGTGTCCACGTGCAGCATCGGGAAGGGAATCCGGCCGGGCCAGAAAGCCTTGCGGGCCAGGTGGAGCATCACGGAGGAGTCCTTGCCGATGGAATAGAGCATGACCGGGTTGTCGAACTCGGCTGCCACTTCCCGCATGATGTGGATGCTTTCCGCTTCCAGCTGTTTGAGGTGCGTGAGGTTGTATTGGGTCATCGCGCTCTGTACCGCTGTTGACTCGGAATGGAACCGCTTCTTATAACAAACGGCTTCAACTGAACGAGGAATTATACCAGAGCGTGAGGGTGAGGAAGAAGGGTCCGTTCAGACGCCGGCCGAAAGCTGTTCATTGATGTAGTGATCGAGCATCGGGACGGCGTCTTCCTCGAACTCAGCGAAGGACATGCCCACATGAAAGCAGTCGCGGGCAATGCGCCGCACTGTCACCACGTCGCAGCGGGCCCGGATGCAGGTGCTTTCGGATTCGCCTACGGGAATGGTGAACGCCACCTGAACCGGAATGGCCATCTGGGGGGCCACGGGCTCGCCGTTGGGGACCAGCTTGTCCAGTGTTTCGGGGGTGCACTCAATCTGGAGACCGGCGCGTGAAAGGTTGTTGATGGTGCAGCTGGGCAGGGCCTCGCCACCACGCTCAACGAATACTTCCAGGTTCACCGGAATGCGGTGGTAGTGGCGCAGGTTGGGGCGCCCGGTGAAGCCGGCGGATGAGGACAGTGCTGACATGAGTCAACCCCGATTGACGCGATTTGACTCAAAGCGTAGCCCTTGTACGCGGATTATACAAATCCCGGCCAGCGCAGGCTGTTGCCTCCCCTGTTACGGAATGTAGCCTCCTACCCTTTAGTGTCGAGCCGCTGCTGCAGGATCTCGTTCACCTGTGCCGGGTTGGCCTTGCCCTGCGAGGCCTTCATGACCTGGCCGACCAGAGCGTTGAACTTCTTCTTCTGCTTTTTGGCCACTTCCTCGCCAAGATAGTCGTCCACCATGGCCTGGTTGTCCGCCAGCACCTGATCCACCAGCGCTTCAATCTCGCCGCTGTCCGAGACCTGCTTGAGGCCCTGCTGCTCGATGATGTCGTCCGGGCTGCCTTCGCCGTTCCACAGGGCCTCGAACACCTGCTTGGCGAGCTTGCCGGAGATGGTGCCGTCCTGGACGCGCAGGATCAGGGTGGCAAGGTCACCGGCCCCGACGGGGCAGTCCTGGATCTCGACCTCGTTCTGGTTCATAAGTCGGGCCAGTTCGCCCATGATCCAGTTGGCGGCCTGGCGGGCATCACCGCTGCCCCTGGCGACCTGCTCGAAGTAGTCTGCCAGCGCCTGGCTCTGGACCAGGGGCGCGGCTTCGTCCGCGTTCAGCTCATACTCGGTGACGAAGCGGGCCTGCTTGGCGTCCGGCAGCTCCGGCAGGCCGTCGCGGATGGCGTTGATATAGGTATCATCGATCTCCACTGGCAGCAGGTCGGGGTCGGGGAAATAGCGGTAGTCGTTGGCGAACTCCTTGGTCCGCATGGAGCGGGTTTCATCCCTGTCCGCGTCGTACAGCCGGGTTTCCTGCTGGACTTCACCGCCATCCTCGATCAGCTCGATCTGGCGCTCCACCTCGGTGTTGATGGCTTTTTCCACGAAACGGAAGGAATTGACGTTCTTGATCTCGCTGCGGGTGCCGAATTCGGTCTGGCCTTTCGGGCGCACTGAGACGTTGCAGTCGCAGCGCATGGAGCCCTGGGACATGTCGCCGTCGGAGATGCCTAGATAGGTGACGATGGCGTGGATCTTCCGCAGGTAGGCTGCAGCTTCCTCGGCGCTGCGCATGTCCGGTTCGGAGACAATCTCAAGCAGGGGCGTGCCGGCGCGGTTGAGGTCGATACCGGACTGGCCCTGGAAGTCTTCGTGCAGGGATTTGCCCGCATCTTCCTCAAGGTGGGCGTGCTCGATGCCGATGGTGCGCTCACTGCCGTCGGACAGGTTCACGCTGACTTCGCCCTTGCCCACGATGGGGTGGTACATCTGGCTGATCTGGTAGCCCTTGGGCAGGTCGGCGTAGAAGTAGTTCTTGCGGTCAAAGACGGAGCGGTGCGCGATGTTGGCGTTGACGGCCAGGCCGAACTGCACGGCCATGCGCACGGCGCCTTCGTTGAGCACGGGAAGCATGCCGGGCATGGCCAGGTCGACGGCGCTGGCCTGGGCGTTGGGTTCGGCGCCGAAGGCGGTGCTGGCGCCGGAGAAGATCTTGGATTGGGTGGCGAGCTGTACGTGGACTTCCAGCCCGATCACGGTTTCCCATTGCATTGTCTTAAACCCCGTTAGGTGCCACTTGCTGGTGCCAGTCCGTCACCTGCTGGAAGCGGTGGGCGGCATTGAGCATGCGCGCTTCGTCGAAATAGTTGCCGATGATCTGCAGCCCCACTGGCAGGTTGTTCACCATGCCGCCGGGTATGGACATGGCTGGCAGGCCTGCCAGGTTGGAGGCGATGGTGAAAACGTCCTCCAGGTACATGTTGATCGGGTCGTCGGTCTTGTCGCCCTGGGCAAAGGCCGGTGAGGGCGACGTGGGGCCCATGATCAGGTCGACTTCATTGAAGGCGTCGGTGAAATCCTGCTGGATCAGGCGACGGACTTTCTGGGCCTTGAGGTAGTAGGCGTCGAAGAAGCCGGCCGAGAGGGCGTAGGTGCCGACCAGGATGCGGCGTTTGACTTCTTCGCCGAAGCCTTCCGAGCGCGAGCGCAGGTAGAGGTCGTTGAGGTCCTGCGGGTTCTCGCAGCGGTGGCCGTAGCGCACGCCGTCGAAGCGTGAGAGGTTGGCGGAGGCTTCCGCGGGCGCGATGACGTAATAGGCAGCTACGGCCAGGTGCGAGTGGGGCAGGCTGATCTCTTTCACCGTGGCCCCGAGGTTCTCGTATTCGCGCACGGCGTTGCGGACCTGTTCCGCCATCTCCGGTGACAGCTCATCCGAGAAGTATTCCTTCGGCAGGCCGATGCGCAGGCCGCTCAGGTCGTTGTCCAGGCTGGCGCAGTAGTCCGGCACTTCGCGGTCCAGGCTGGTCGAGTCCTTGGGGTCGAAACCGGCCATGGTGTTGAGCATCAGGGCCGCGTCCCGGGCGTCGCGGGTGAGGGTGCCGGCCTGGTCCAGGCTGGAGGCGAAGGCAATGATGCCGTACCGGGAGATGCGGCCATAGGTGGGCTTGAGACCTGTGAGGCCGCACAGCGCTGCAGGCTGGCGGATGGAGCCGCCGGTGTCGGTGGCGGTGGCGGCGGGCACCAGGCGTGCCGCCACCGCCGCGGCGGAGCCGCCGGAGGAACCACCGGGGACAAGGCCGTCACCCCAGGGGTTGGTCACCGGGCCGAAATAGCTGGTCTCGTTGGACGAGCCCATGGCGAACTCGTCCATATTGGCCTTGCCCACGCAGACTGCGCCGGCGTCGTCCAGCTTCTGGGCCACGGTTGAGTTATAGGGCGGCGCGAAGTTTTCGAGCATGCGCGAGCCGCAGGTGGTGAGCAGGTCCTCGGTGCAGAAGATGTCCTTGTGCGCGAAGGGAATACCGGTCAGAGGGCCTGCCCGACCCTCTGCACGGGCCTGGTCGGCTGCGCGGGCCTGTTCAAGGGCGCGCTCTTCCGCGACGGTGATGAAGCTGTTGTAGCGTCCGTCGTGGGCCCGGATGCGCTCCAGGGTTTCGCGGGTCAGCGCTTCGCTGGTGGTTTCGCCCGCCTCGAGTGCCCGGGCCAGTTCGGAAAGGGTGCTGGTGTGCATGGCGGCGCTTACTCCACTACCCGCGGAACCAGGTAGAGGCCATCCTGGGTTTCAGGAGCCACGGCCTGGAACCGTTCGCGCTTGTTGGTTTCGGTTACTTCATCCGGGCGCAGCCGCTGGGTGGCGTCCAGCGGGTGGGCCATGGGGGTGATGCCGTCGGTGTCCGAGGCCTGGAGCTGGTCGACCATGCCGAGGATGTCGCTCAGCTTGCCCTCGAGGGCTTCCTTCTCGGAGTCCTCAAGCCGGATGCGCGCCAGCCAGGCCACCTGTTCGATCTTGTCTCTGGAGATGCTCATGCCGTTTCCTTCCCTTCGGAGCGCGGGATGATAGCAGATGCAACGTTGATCCGAACCCCCTAGAGCGGGATGCGTACGCGCAGGTTGCCGCCACCAAAGGCGGCGCTGTGCAGCTCTACTGTGGGGTTCAGTGTGAGCTGGGCGCCGTTGCCCGGCGACCAGGTGAATGGCAGTGAGACCTTGGCATAGGTGCCGTCATGGTCGGTGCGCCGGCGGTCGATGCCCTGGATGGATTCGCCGTCCACGTGGCTGACGAACAGCTCCGGGGCGAAATGCCAGTCCGCGGATAGCGGGGCTGTCAGGCCCGCGAACACCAGGTGCTCGTCCCGGCTGGAAAGCTGCTGCGCCCCGCCGATCAGGGCGCCCTTTTCGGACAGGCTCAGGAATTCCCCGCCCAGGCGCCATTGGCTGACGGGGTCGCCGCCCAGTGTCAGTGCGATCCGGCTGCGCCAGGCGCGCCTTTCCATGGTTGCTGACCGGTTGCTGGTGGTGGCGTTTTCGTGGCGATTGGTGGCCAGGCCTTCCGTCAGCCAGCGCAGCCGGCTCCGTTCACTGAGGCGGTACTGGATACTGGCGCCACCCTGCAGGGATTCATCCCGGAAGCGACGCTCCAGTGACGGGATTTCCAGTTCCGTTTCCGGTGACGCGCTGATATAGCCGCGCAGGGTGCTGTCGGAGGACGGGTGCCATTCGCCGGCGCTGAACAGGGTGATGGGTTCGCTCAGGTACTGGCCTTCATCCTGTTTGCTGTTGAACAGGTACTCCGGGAGAACCACGGCGAATCGCGCCGCGTTTCCGGCGTCATCCTGCCAGCCCAGTTCCGGCTGGAGGTCGATGCGGGATTTGTCCCCGCGCACATCCGCCATCAGTCGCGCCTGGAAGCCGCCGCCCGGATGCACGCCAATGCCTATAAGGTTGCGGGTGTAGCGCCCGTCAAAGTCCTCGCTCCGCCGGAATCGGTACTGGAAGTCCAGCGTTCCTTCATCGTCGAATTGCCGGGTGACCTTGACGCTGGCATCCAGGAAAAGCTCTCTGGTACGCGTGCTTCCGCCCGTACCTTCAATGTGGTCGCGGGGTACTGGGGCCGCATGGAACTCGGAGGCTCTGGCCGTGAAGCTGTTGCGCTGGATGAAACTTTCGTCATTGTACTGGAAGGTGCGCCCCTGCAGGACGCGCTCCTGGCGGAATGGCTGTGGTTCCATGACCAGGGTGTCACCCCAGAAAGCGGTCGCTGAGCCGGGTACTGCCAGCAACAGCAGGGCAGCGGATCTGATGGTTGGTCCGGTTCGTCGGGCTGCCAGAGGCTGCGACATGACGTCCACTGTTGTTTATGAAACAGGCATTATTCCATTGCTGCCTGGCCGCTCACAATGCCGGTTGTCTTGCCTGAACCCCCCGCCACTGCTAAAGTTCCGGCATCCAAGAGGTTTCGCCACGCAACGGGGAGGGCGAGGCCAGCCATCGAATCCGTAAAGCCAGGTTGAAACAGCACCGATGCTCAAGAAACTCAGAGGCGCGTTCTCCAGCGATCTGTCCATTGATCTGGGGACCGCCAACACGCTCATCTTTGTCCGCGGCCGCGGCATCATCCTGGATGAGCCTTCCGTTGTTGCGGTCAGCACCTCCAACGGGCAGAAGAAAGTCGCTGCCGTGGGCAGTGAGGCCAAGCGCATGCTGGGCCGGACTCCGGGCAACATCAAGGCCATCCGCCCGATGAAGGACGGGGTGATCGCGGATTTCGTGGTCACCGAGAAGATGCTTCAGCACTTCATCCACAAGGTACACGAGAACAGCTTCATCACCCCGAGTCCGCGGGTTCTGGTCTGTGTGCCCAGCAAGAGCACCCAGGTGGAGCGCAAGGCGATCCGCGAATCCGCCCTCGGTGCCGGTGCCCGGGAGGTGTTCCTGATTGAGGAGCCCATGGCGGCCGCGATTGGCGCGGGGCTCCCGGTGGAGGAAGCCAGCGGTTCCATGATTGTGGACATCGGTGGGGGCACCACCGAGATCGCGATCATCTCGCTCAACGGCATCGTCTATGCGGAATCGGTGCGCGTTGGCGGTGACAAGTTCGACGAAGCCATTGTCACCTATGTGCGCCGCAACTACGGGAGCCTGATCGGGGACTCCACTGCCGAGCGCATCAAGCATGAGATCGGCTGTGCCTATGAAGGGCTGGAAGTGCGCGAGATCGATGTGCGCGGGCGTAACCTCGCCGAGGGCGTGCCGCGCCAGTTCACGCTCAACAGCAACGAGATCCTGGAGGCACTGCAGGAGTCGCTGTCGCAGATTGTTCAGACGGTCAAGAGCGCGCTTGAGCAGTCGCCGCCCGAGCTGGCTTCCGATATTGCGGAGCGCGGCATTGTTCTGACCGGTGGCGGTGCGCTTTTGCGTGGCCTCGACAGCCTTCTGAGCGAGGAAACCGGCCTGCCCGTGGTGGTGGCGGAAGATCCGCTGACCTGCGTGGCACGGGGTGGTGGCAAGGCGCTCGAGCGTATCGACAAGAGCGGCGTGACCATGTTTTCCCAGGACGACTGACAGAGTCGCCACCGGTTCCGGTTGAATCGCAAGAAGACCCGCCGCTGCCGTCCCGGCGCCAGCGGCGGCTGTCGTTCTGAACGGGGGACGGTCCATCAACACGCTTTTCACGCAAGGCCCACTCATTGGTCCCAGGCTGCTGCTGGTGGTGCTCCTGTCTGGAGTGCTGGTCGGCGCGGACCTGTATCTGCCCTATGGCGACCGGGTGCGCAGCTGGCTCATGACCGGCCTGACGCCGGTCTACTGGCTGGGGCACGCGCCGGACCGATTCCTTGAGTGGATGGGGGATCTGACGAGCAGCCGCTCCGATCTGCTGCAGGAGAATGAGGCCCTGGAGTCCCGCCTTCTTGTGCTGGAGCGCCGCGCCCAGCGCTACACCGCCCTTGCCGCGGAGAATGCCCGCCTGCGGGAACTCCTGAACGCTTCTGAACAGCTGGATGACAGGGTGCTCGTTGCCGATGTGGTCGGCGTGACACCGGACCCACTGACCCATGAGATCATCCTGAACAAGGGCGAGTCCGATGGGCTGAGCAAAGGTCAGGCGGTGCTCGATGCCCATGGCCTCATGGGGCAGATTGTGCATACCAGTGCCCACGCCTCCCGCGCCATCCTGATTTCCGACAACAGTCATGCGGTTCCCGTGGAGATCAACCGTAATGGGCTGCGTGCGATCATGTTCGGCACAGGGGAGCATGATCGCATGGAACTTGCTCATGTGCCGGATACCGCCGATGTCGAGGTGGGGGATCTGCTGGTCAGCTCCGGGCTGGGCGGACGTTTCCCCCAGGGGTATCCGGTGGCGCGGATCAACAGCATCAAACACGACCCGGGCGAGCCCTTTGCCCGGGTTGAGGCCCGCCCCATGGCCAGGCTCAACAGCAGCAGCCAGGTGCTGGTGGTGTTCAGCGGTGGCTCGGTCAGCGGCGGGGACACGCCATCACCGGCGACTGGGGAGGAGGACTGAGCATGGAGCACCGTTCGGTCAGTTACCCGGTGGCTATCCTGAGTGCTCTTGTTGCCCTGGTTGGCACCATCTCGCTGTTCCCGCAGCAGATCGGGCACTGGCGGCCGGAATGGATCGGGCTGGTTGTGGTCTACTGGGTGCTGCGTGCGCCACAGACCTTCGGCATTGTGCTGGCCTGGTGTCTGGGGTTGCTTGTGGATGTGCTGCGGGCGGATATTCTGGGTATGAATGCGCTGGCCATGGCCCTGATCGCCTTAATGGTGCTGGCCGCCCATCAGCGGCTGAAGCTGTTCCCCCTGGCGCAGCAGTCGCTCGTGGTTTTTCTCATGATCGGCCTGGCGCACATGGTGGTGCATTTCCTGCACCAGTTGCTGGGGCAGGCGGGCGGCGGATTTGACTATCTGCTTCCCGCGGTTACCAGTGGTCTCATATGGCCGGTCTTCCGGGGCTTCTGGGATTTCGTGAATCGTAAGCTGGAGTAAAACGAATGAGCAGCCCAGCCTTCCAGTCACTGGTACTGGCCTCCGCATCACCGCGCCGCCGTGAGCTTCTGGATCAGATCGGGATCCGGCATGAGGTTGCCCCGGTCGATATCGATGAAACGCCCGGCCAGCATGAGGCACCGGATCTGTACGTGCTGCGGATGGCCAGGCAGAAGGCGCTGACCTGTCAGGCGGGGTGGCATGATGCCGGACGCCTTTTCCTGGGCGCGGATACAGCCGTGGTCATGGACGGCCGCATACTGGGCAAGCCCGCCAATGCCGGGGAAGCCCGGGCCATGCTGGCACGCCTGTCCGGGCGCGAGCACCAGGTGATGAGCGGTGTGGCGCTGACCGGACCCCACGCTGTCCGTGAACGGGTGGTTGCCTCACGGGTACGGCTGCGCCCGCTGTCCAGCGCCGAGATTGATAACTATGTGGCGACAGGCGAACCAATGGACAAGGCCGGAGCCTTCGCGGTCCAGGGGCGAGGGGCAGCGCTGGTCTCGGAGCTGTCCGGCAGCTATACCGCTGTGGTGGGGCTGCCTCTGGAGGCGGTCACAGACCTGCTGCATCAGGTGGATCAGCCCGTGCATCAGTGGTGGGTGACGTCTGATGAGTGAAGAGATCCTGATCAACGTTACCCCCGTCGAGACCCGGGTGGCGCTGGTGGAAAACGGGATGCTCCAGGAAGCCTATGTGGAGCGGACCCGCAACAAGGGCATTGTTGGCAATATCTACAAGGGTAAGGTGGTACGGGTGCTTCCGGGCATGGAGGCAGCCTTTGTGGATATCGGGCTGGAGCGGGCTGCATTCATTCATGCCTCGGATGTGGCCGAACTCGGTGGTGACAGCGACAGCAGCGCGCCACGCACCGTTCCGGACATCCGTTCGCTGCTGCGTGAGGGTCAGTCGATCATCGTGCAGGTGACCAAGGACCCGATTGGCACCAAGGGCGCACGCCTGACCACTCACCTCTCCATCCCGTCGCGCTATCTGGTCTACATGCCGGCCATGTCCCATATTGGGATTTCGCAGCGAATCGAGGATGAAACCGAGAGAAAACGTCTGCGTGATCTGATCCAGTCGGTGGCGCGGGACTATGAGCTGGATGCCGGGGGCTACATTGTCCGTACTGCCGCCGAAAGTGTGGGTGAGGACGATATCCGGCGGGACATGGACTACCTCAACCGCCTGTCCACGTCCATCATGGAAGGCGCCCGTGATGTTCAGGCCCCGGGGGTGATCTACGAGGATCTGCCGCTGTTCATCCGGACGGTGCGGGACCTGGTGCGGGTCCAGACGGAGAAGATCCGTATCGATTCGCGGGAAAGCTGCGAGAAACTGCTGGCGTTCGCGGACCGGTTTGTCGAGCAGCTGCGCGAAATGATCGAGTTCTATCCCGGCGAGCGCCCTCTGTTCGATCTTTACAGTGTCGAGGATGAGATCCAGAAGGCGCTGAGCCGCCATGTGCAGCTCAAATCCGGCGGTCATGCGCTGATTGACCAGACTGAGGCCATGACCACCATCGATGTGAATACCGGCGCCTTTGTCGGTCACCGCAATCTCGAAGAGACCATCTTCAAGACCAACCTGGAGGCGGCCCGCGCCATCAGCCGCCAGCTGCGACTGCGTAACCTCGGCGGCATCATCATTATCGATTTCATCGACATGGCCGACCTGGAGCACCAGCGCCAGGTGCTGCGCATGCTCGAGAAGATGCTGGAGCGCGATCATGCCCGGACCAAGATCACCGGCGTTTCCGAGCTGGGGCTGGTGGAGATGACCCGCAAGCGCACCACCGAGAGCCTGGGGCAGCTGCTGTGCGAACCCTGCCCGGTCTGCAATGGACGAGGCTTTCTCAAGACACCGGAGACGGTCTGCTATGAGATTTTTCGCGAGATCATGCGGGTCAATCGTGCCTACGATGTGGAGGGGCTGCTGGTGATGGCCTCGCAGAGCGTGATCGACCGTCTTCTGGACGAGGATTCGGATAACGTTGCGGACCTCGAGACCTTCATCGGCAAGACCATCAAATTCCAGGTTGAGCTCGTCTACAGCCAGGAGCAGTACGATGTGGTCCTGCTCTAGCGCCACAGCCTGTCTGCCCCGGGGTTGCGGTTTATGAACAGGGCCGCATCGGGGGGTGTCCGCCCGGTGCTGTGGGCACTACTCAACCGTCTGGTAACGGTCGTCTGGATCAGCGCCCTGACGCTGCTGATGCTTGCCGCGCTCTACGTCGGCCTGGGCCGCCAGGTCATGGCGAATCTCCATCATTTTGAAGCCGAGATAGAAACAGCGCTGACTCAGGTGCTGGGCAGGCCTGTGCATCTCAGTGACCTGAGTGGTGACTGGCAGGGGCTGGATCCCGTTCTCCGGGTTGGGGAAATGGCGGTCGGAGAGAAGGGCCGGGCGGATGCTTCACTGGGGCAGCTGAAAATGCGCCTCGACAGCTGGGCCTCGCTGGTGCGTCTGCGCCTGGTGTTCCGCGAACTCCGTGCCAGTGGTGCCGAGGCGACACTGGTGCAGCAGTCTGATGGCGGGGTCGCCGTTGCCGGCCTATGGCAGCCATCCGAAAGTGGCGACGAGCCCCGGGGGCCGGCGGATGCCGCGTCGGATGCGCTGGCTGCACTGGATGGTCATCTGGGCGAATGGATCGATCAGGCGGGGCGGCTTCTGTCCGATCCCGTTGTGACGCTGACGGATCTGCGACTGCGCGTCGAGCCGACTTCCGGGGAGCCTGTATCACTCAGTGTTCCGGCAATGGACGTGCGCTTTGAGGACGGTCTGTTTTCCGCCAGTGGGCACCTGGTCGGGGGCGGCGATGACCGCCGGCGCATCGGCGCCTTTGCTCTGGAGGGACGGCACCTTCTGAGCAGCGGGTTTACTGGGGACCTCTTCCTGGATCTGGACTCCGCCGGCATTTTCAATAACCTGCTTACCCCCTATGAATGGCGGGGGCTGGCTGTTGAGTCGCTCAATGCCCGGGCCGAGACCTGGCTGAAGTTCAGGCGGGCCCAGCTCCAGCGCGTAAGGATGTCATTGCGGCTACCTGAGCTCGGTCTGGCATCGCCAGTGGCTCCTGTGGCCCGGCTCAGGGATCTGAGCGCGGATCTGCTGTGGCGGCACACGGACGCGGGCTGGCTTCTGGAGACGCGCGGCTCGGCCTTTCGCTGGGGCGAACAGGAAGCCGGCGCGTTCTCCGCCCGAGCGGAACGCACCAGTGCTGGCCTGACAGTGGCCGCACAGGGCCTGGATCTGGGGGCGGCCAGCTCGCTGGTGCGCCACAGCGGCCTGTTGCCGAAAGAAGAGCAGGAGCGCCTGGCCGGCCATGATCCCACAGGCCTGATGGAGCATCTTGAAATCACCGTCCCCGACAACGGCGACTGGCGGCTGCGGGGTGCTTTCAAGGATATTGCTGTGGCGGCTGTCGAAGGGGCCCCTTCTGGCAGCGGGCTGGACGGCTACCTTGAGACCGGCCCCCGGCAAGGTCGAGTGACCCTTGAATCCGGCCCGGCCCGTATCGGATTCCCGGAGCTGTTCCACACGGACTGGCGTTTCCAGCGCCTTGCCGGTCGCATCCACTGGTCACGTCGCAGTGATGGCTGGGAGGTGGCCGCACGGCGTCTTGTCGGGCGGCATGAGGGTATGGATGCCTCCGGTGGATTCCGGCTGCGGCTGCATGAAGGCAGCACGGATACGCTGTCACTGCGGGTCGGCATTGCTGGCGGCAGAACCGGCATGCTGGGCCGCTTTGTACCCCGGAAACGGGTGCCTCCGGAACTCTATTCCTTCCTTACCGAGGCCGTAGGCAGGGGCACCGTGACCCGTGGGTGGTATTACGGTCATGGGGATATCGGAGGTGATGATGCCGATGAAACTGCCCGTGATCGTGCCTTCACCTCCAGTATGGCGTACCGCTTCCGGGATACTGAGCTGACCTACGATCCTGAGTGGCCAGCACTCGAGGGCGCTGCCGGGCAGGTGCGGGTGCAGGGTGACGAGGGCCATATCCGGCTGGATGAAGGTGTGGTGGCCGGTGTTGAGCTTGAGCCCAGTCAGATCCGGGTAACGGATGAGGAAGGGGAAGGGGAAGGGCTGCGCGTGGATGTGGATACCGCGGCCCGTCGCGATGGCGAGCTGCTTACGGAGCAGTGGCGCAACAGTCCCCTCGCAGAGGTTGCCGGTGACTGGCTGGGAGACCTCCGTGTGACCGGCTCCAGCCATGTCGACCTGTCGCTCAGCCTGTGGCCGGGGCAGGCGCGGGATCCAAAGATGGATCTCCGGTTTGCCCTGTCCGATGGTCACGTGCGCTTCGCTCCGGCAGCGCTTGAGTGGCGGGATGTGAACGGGCCCATCCGGTTCTCCACGGATGACGGATTCGGCAATACGGACCTGGATGCGCGCTTCATGGGCGAGCCGGTGACGCTGCAGGTCCGCGATGGTCCGAAGCAGGCCCCGGTCTTCCGCCAGCAGGGGCGTCTGGCGGTGCCAGGGCTGGCGGAGTGGCTGGGAGAGCCGCTTCCCAGGGTAAGCGGCCGGCTCGACTACAGTGCGGCCTTTCGGCCCACGGAAGGCCCTTCCCTGCGGCTGGATGGCGATCTTGCGGGCCTCGTTCTGGACTGGCCGGCACCGTTCAGCAAGGAAGCCGGTGATGACCACAGTCTGACAACCCAGGTTGACTTCGGTGGTGCGGATTCGGAGGCCGTGCGCATTGAGGGGGACTGGGAGCCACTGGGTGCGTTCCGGTTGGTGGTGCGTGACGGGGTCGTGGAGCGCGGGCGCATTGGTCTGGGTGTGCGCCGCACGGAGCTTCCGAAAGAGCCGGTGCTCAGCATCACCGGTAATCTGCCGGGGGCTGACCTGAAGCAGTGGTGGCGGGCCATGGCTGACGTTCCGGCAGGGGAAGAGGCGGCCGCTGGCCAGGGCGCTGCGCCGGAAAGGTTTGACCTGCCTCCGCTCAGGGTCGAGCTGGGTATTGGTGAGCCGCGTTTCAGTAACTGGGCTCTGTCACCGCTTCGCATCCTGGCGGAGGCTGACTTGCGGGGCGGTTGGCAGGTGCGACTGGATTCGGACTGGATCAGTGGCACCGTCGGGAATGGCGGTGAGCGGGCACTGGCGGTGGATCTCGATCATCTGGTGCTTCCGGAAACGGCGCCTGACGGCGGGGAAGCGCCAGAGCTGGACAGTGGCACACTGAGCAGTGGGGCCCGGGACTGGCCCGACATGGGTATACGCATCGGCCGTCTTGTTGTCGGCGACCGTCGGCTGACGGATCTGTCGCTGATGCTGGTGCCGGATGGCAGCCGTATCCGCGTGGATCCACTGGCATTTACCATGGGGGATCTGGTCGTGGATGGGAATCTGACCTGGCAGCCGACGGCCAACAGTGGTGTCACCGAATTTTCTGGCACCCTGGATGGCGGTGATCTCAAAGGGCTCGAAGCGCTGATCGGTCGAACCATGGTTCCGATCAGCAGCCAGCGGACCGAGGCCTCACTGAACATGGCCTGGCCCGGCGGACCCACGGATTTCAGCCTGTCCGGTCTGCGCGCGGCCATGGACTTCCGGCTTGAGGATGGCATCATTGATCAGGACATTGAGGGTGCGCGTGTGTTCAGGGTGTTTGGCCTGCTGAACACGGATACGCTCTGGCGGCGCCTGCAGCTGGATTTTTCGGACGTCTATGAGTCCGGTGTCCCGTTTGATCATATCGAAGGGGAAGTGCTGATCCACGAGGGTCGCCTGATCTTTGATCCGGCTGTGTCGATCCAGGCGCCCTCCGGCGGTTTCCGTATGAGCGGCGAGGCGGATCTGATCAGTGAGGCACTCGATATGCGCCTGGTGGTGGTGCTGCCGGTTACCCAGAATCTTCCTCTGGCGGCGGTTCTGTTCGGCTATGCGCCCCCCATTGGAGGTGCGCTTTTCGTGCTCGATAAGGTGTTTGGGGGTATCCTGAGTCGGGTTACCAGTGCCACCTACACCGTGGAGGGCACCTGGAGCAACCCGGAGGTTGAACTCCGCAATCTGTTTGACACGGAGTCGGATCTGGAAAGCTATGAACGGCCCGAGGTGGGTGTGGAAGCCCCCGAAAGGCCTGCAGGGGAGATCAAGCGATGACGGCATCCGTATCGGTAGCGGCCATTCAGATGGTCAGTGGTTTCGAGGTGGAACAGAATCTGGTGCGCGCCCGCGAGCTGCTTGAGCAGGCGGCTGAGGACGGGGCTCGCGTAGCGGTGCTTCCAGAGAATTTCGCGGCCTTCCAGAACCGACGGCTGGCCGAGCTGGGGCAGTCCGAGGCGCGCGGGGAGGACGGCTCCATCCAGTCCTTTGTGGGTCGCGAGGCCGCACGCCTGGGCCTCTGGATCGTGGCCGGTTCCCTGCCCATGGGCACCCGTCCGGATGGCACCGTGGTGCCCGATGGCCGTGTGCGCGCCGCGTGCATGGTCTGGAACGATCAGGGCGAGCGGGTGGCCCGCTACGACAAGATCCATCTGTTTGATGCCATGGTGGGGGATTCCCAGGGCCGCTATCAGGAGTCGGATCTGTTCGAACCCGGCGATGAGGTGGTGACCGTGGATACTCCGGCAGGACGGCTCGGCATCAGCATCTGCTATGACCTGCGCTTTCCGGAACTTTACCGCCGGCTGAGGGAGGCAGGCGCGGAATGGGTGGTGGTGCCGTCCGCCTTCACCCACCGGACCGGTGAGGCGCACTGGGAGCCGCTTCTGCGGGCCCGTGCGATTGAGGATCAGGTCTGGATCTGTGCCCCCAATCAGGGCGGGCAGCATGATGAGCGCCGGCAGACCTGGGGCCACTCCATGATCATTGATCCCTGGGGCAGCGTGGTTGCCGAGCGCTCCGAGGATGGGCCGGGTGTGGTCAGTGCGGTCCTGGACCGCGACCAGCTGGCCAGAACCCGCAGCGCCATCCCGGTATGGGAGCATCGGCGCCTCTAGTCGAGGCGGATCTTCTCCCGGTTGTCACTGACGGTGGCCGGGCCGATGCCGTCCACTTCCTCAAGGTGCTCGGGGGTGGTGAATTCACCCTGCTCCTTGCGCCATGAGACAATGGCGTCCGCCTTGGCCGGGCCAACACCATGGAGGGCCTCGGCGAGGACTTCCGCGCTGGCGGTATTGACGTTGACCGTTTCGGTCTCTTCCGCGGCATCCTGTGCCATGGCCGGCGTGACTGCCAGAACCAGGGTGAGCGCCAGCAGGCGGGTGGTTGCGGAAACGATTCCTTTCATCGTGATGTGCTCCTGTCTGTTCGCGATTGGGGAGGGAACAGAACAGACCCGGAGATGACGGTGCGGGGTGATTGAGGTGGTCCAGACGGGCGGCTTCCCTGCCACCCGAACTGCACCGGCCCTGCCCGACTCCCTGGGCGCTGTCCGTCCCTTTGACCAGGTGCCTCCTGCACCGCATTGCGTCCCTGCGACTGCCTATTCTAGTCAGATCCGTTTCCGGGGAAATAGGACATCGCCCATACACCGTGTAAGCGATTTCCTACAGCTGCTCGCCCTCGTCAATGCGCTCACGCAGGTAGCGGTAGAGACGTCGGCGCGGGCTGTTGCGGTCCCCGCTGTCCGACTGCCTGGCCGCATTACGGATCAGCTGGCGCAGGTGCTGGACATCGGTCTGTGGGTAACGGTCCATGAACTCGGTCAGCGCCGGCTTGCCTTCATGGATCAGGCGCTCACGCCAGCGTTCAGCCATGTGCAGGCGGCGGGTGTGCTCCGGGGTGCCGGCGGTCTGTCCGGCCGCGGCCCGGCGCAGGGCCTGCTCGTCCTCCTCGAGGATCTGGCGGCCCAGGTAGAGGGTCTGGCGACGGCGCGGGTCGCCTTCCGGCAGGTGCCGGACTTCCAGGAGTCCTTCAATGAGGGCGCTGGAGGCGGGCAGCTGGTGGATGCGCTCCTCGGGCAGGGCGGCCAGGGCCGCCGCCAGATCGCGCAGCTCATGCATCTCGCGTTTCGCCTGGCTTTTGCTGGGCAGCTCTTCCTGCGGTTGCCCTGGGGTATCAGCGTCGCTCATTCGTCCTCGTCAAAACGGTTGTTGATCAGTTCCACCAGCGCGTCCCGGGCGTCGGTCTCGTCCGCGCCCTCGATGATCAGGTCAATGTCCGTGCCACAGCTGGCTGCCAGCATCATCACCGACATGATGCTCTTGCCGTCCACTTCCCGCCCGTCACGCCCCAGCTGGATACTGCTTTCAAACTGTTCGGCGCAGCTTACAAGTTTGGCGGCGGCGCGGGCATGCAGGCCCAGTTTGTTGATGATGGTGATGGATTCTCGGATCATTGGGTTTCCGCTGTGTTCAGGGCGTCGGTTGCGCGTGGGGCAGTTCCGTGTGCCGGACCTGGACGGTGCTGAAGGCCTGGCGCAGGTGCGCCGCCAGCTCCTCGGCCATGTAGACCGAGCGGTGCTGGCCGCCGGTGCAGCCGATGGAGATTGTCATGTAGGAGCGGTTCACCGTGTGGAATTCCGGCAACCAGCGGTCCAGAAACCCCTTGATATCCTCGAGCAGGGTCGTGGTGCCGGGCTGGCCGGTCAGGTATTCACGGATCGGGGCATCCAGCCCGGTATAGCCGCGCAGGGATTCGTCCCAGAAGGGATTGGGCAGGCAGCGCACATCGAAGACGAAATCCGAGTCGATGGGCACCCCGTGCTTGTAGCCGAACGACTGGATCAGAAGGGCCATCTGCTGTTCGTCCCGCCCCACGATCCGCTCGCGTACCATGTCGCGCAGCTCGTACATGGAGCGTTCGGTGGTGTCGATGTGCAGGTCCGCAAGCCGCGCGATGGGTTCCAGCAGGGCTTTCTCGTCCTGGATGGCCTCGGACAGCGAGCGCCCCGGTGTGCTCAGGGGGTGCTTGCGGCGGGTCGCGTGGAAGCGCTGCAGCAGCATGCTGTCCGCCGCGTCCAGATAGATGACCTCCACCCTCAGGTCCGGGTGCTGGAGCTGGCGGTAGAGGTTCTCGAAATCGGCAATGTCCGCGGAGAGATTGCGGGCGTCAATGCTGACGGCGATGTCGCTCTGCTGCTCGTCCGATTCCAGCGCCTTGCGCGTCAGCGGCTGCAGCAGTCCGATGGGCAGGTTGTCGATGCAGTAGTAGCCGAGGTCTTCCAGCACATGGAGCGCTGTGCTCTTGCCGGAGCCCGAGCGGCCGCTCACGATGGTCAGTTTCACAGCCCGATCTCCCGCTGGCTGGATGGGTCGGCGTTACGGCGATGCCTTTTCGCTGGCGACAATCAGGTCATAGAGTTCCTGCGAGTCCTGGCACTGGCGCAGGCGCCGGCACAGGCCGCGGTCATTGAACTTCTCTGCCAGCTGGCTGAGCAGCTCAAGGTGCTCACTGGTGGCATTCTGCGGCACCAGGAGCACGAACAGCAGATCCACCGGCTCACTGTCGATGGCATCGAAGTTGATGGGTTCATCCAGCGTCAGCAGCGCGCCCACCACGCGCTTGCAGTCCTCGAGCCGGCAGTGCGGAATGGCGATGCCCTGTCCGATGCCGGTGCTGCCGAGGCGCTCCCGCGCCACCAGATTGTTGAAGATCTGGTTCTCCTCAAGCTCCGGGTAGTGCAGGGCCACCCTTTCGGCAATGGTCTCGAGGATGCGTTTCTTGCTGGTCCCCGGAACACCGCAGAGGGCCAGTTCCGGGGCAAGGATGGATTCAATGGACAGTGATGAATGGACCATGGATACCGCTTGGGATCAGCGGGTGGCCGCACCGTGCATGCGTTCCACCTGCTTTTCCTTATGTTTGAGAATTTGCCGGTCAAGCTTGTCCACAAGCTGATCGATCGCCGCGTACATATCGTCGTGCTGGGCCTTGGCGTTGATTTCGCCCCCGGTTACATGGAGCGTGGCTTCGGCGGTCTGTCGCTGTTTGACCACCGACAGCGTCACCTGGGTGTTGCTGATCTGGTCGGTGTGTCGCTCAAGTTTGTCCATCTTGCTCCGGACATAGTCCTTGAGGGCTTCAGTCAGCTCGATGTGGTGACCTGAAATGTTGAGTTGCATAGTCCGCTCCTGTTTCCGGTTCGGCCCGGCCACCGGAAGGTGGCCATCATACAGGCGTCAGACCCTCTAGACGAGACGTTTGCGTTCGTTCGAGGGTGGAATGTGCATCGCCTCGCGGTATTTCGCCACCGTGCGGCGTGCCACATTGATGCCCTGATCACTGAGTATAGTCGCTATACGGTTGTCGCTCAGCGGTTTTCGGCTTTCCTCCTCATTGATGAGTTTGCGGATCATGGCACGGATGGCTGTGGACGAGCACTCGCCGCCTTCGTCCGTGCTCACGTGGCTGGAAAAGAAATACTTCAGTTCGTAAATGCCCCGCGGGGTGTGCATGTACTTCTGGGTGGTGACGCGGGATATGGTGGACTCGTGCATTTCCACCGCCTGGGCGATTTCGGAGAGGATCAGCGGCTTCATCGCTTCCTCGCCCTCTTCAAAGAACCTCTGCTGATGATCGACGATCTGGGAGGCGACTTTCAACAGGGTTTCGTTACGGCTCTGAAGGCTCTTGATGAACCACTTGGCCTCCTGGAGCTGGTCGCGCAGATAGGTGTTGTCCCTGCTGCTGTCGGACTGGCGGATGAGTGACGCATAGAGGCTGTTCACCTGCAGCCGGGGCGCGATCTCCGGGTTGAGTTCGATCTTCCAGCGCCCTTCCTGGCGGGTGACGATCACGTCCGGGACCACGTATTCGGTTTCTTCCTCGCCGATGGCATCCCCGGGGCGGGGGTGCAGGCTCTGGATCAGCCCCAGGACCTCCTTGAGCTGCGCTTCGCTGAGCCGGCTGCGGCGCATCAGCTGGCGGTAGTCACGGCTGCCGAGCAGCTGGATGTAGTGGCTGATCACCAGCCGTGCCTGCTTGAGCCAGGGAGTGTCCGTGGGAAGCTGATTGAGCTGGATCAGCAGGCACTCGCGCAGGTCCCGTGCGGCCACCCCGGGCGGGTCGAAGTGCTGCAGCCGGTGCAGGACCGCTTCGACCTCGTCCATCTCCAGTGGATCCTCATCGTCCGGCGCGCTCAGACCCTGGTGGATCTCTTCGAGGCTCTGGGTCAGATAACCGGTATCGTCGATGCCATCCACCAGGGCGTGGGCAATGGCGCGGTCGCGCTCGGACATGGGGGTGAGGTTGAGCTGCCAGTGCAGGTGATCCTGGAGAGTCTCGCCACGGCTGTTGCGGCTCTCAAAATCCGATTCGCCGCCTTCATCCTCGGGGCGTGAGCTGGCGGGCGAGGCGGGGGCGGTCTGGTAGACGTCGTCCCAGGCGGTGTCCACGGGCAGGTTGTCGGGGATTTCGCTGTTGTCCTGCCAGTTCTCGTTCTCCCAGCTCTCGGGCTCGGCGCCGGCGGTTTCCCGTGATTCGTCTTCCTGCGATCCCTCTGACTCACCGGATTCGCGGCCATCTTCCCTGCTGTCACTGTGTTCACTGGTGTCAGCGGTTTCGCTGTCGTCAGTCCCGGCTTCAGCTTCCGCTTCGGCTTCCTCGGCGGTTTCAAGCATGGGGTTGGATTCCAGCTGCTGCTGGATCTCCTGCTGCAGGTCGAGTGTGGAGAGCTGGAGTAACCGTATTGCCTGCTGAAGCTGGGGCGTCATCGTGAGCTGCTGGCCCATCTTCAGCTGCAGGGACGCTTTCATGACCATCGACTGCTTTCCCGTTACCGATTGTCCCGCATTTACGTAACCTTAATCCGGCCTTGTAGTAGCCCGGCAGGGATTTTGCTTAATGTCTTTTCAATCGAGTGTACAGGCCAATCAGGCGGGGCGACAACGGTTTTGGTGGGACCATGTCACAGACGGAATTCGTCGCCCAGATAGACTTCCTTGACCTGCTGGTTGGCGAGGATGTCCTCGGAGGTGCCGGAGGCGATGATGTGGCCTTCGCTGACGATATAGGCGGTTTCGCAGATGTCGAGCGTCTCGCGCACGTTGTGGTCGGTGATCAGGACACCGATGCCCCGGTCACGCACCTGGCGCACGATCTGCTTGATGTCGCTGACCGAGATCGGGTCCACGCCGGCGAAGGGTTCGTCCAGCAGGATGAAGGCCGGCTCCACCGCCAGCGCACGGGCGATCTCGGCGCGGCGGCGCTCACCGCCGGAAAGGCTCATGCCCAGGCTGTTGCGGATGTGGCTGATGTGGAACTCACGCAGGAGTGACTCCATGCGTTCCTCACGTTCGGCCTTTGTGAGGTCGCTGCGGGTCTGCAGGATCGCCATCAGGTTCTGCGCCACGGTCAGGCGCCGGAAGACCGAGGCTTCCTGTGGCAGATAGCCGATACCGGCACGGGCGCGGCCGTGCATGGGCAGGTGGGTGACGTCGCGGTCATCGATGCGGATGCGGCCCCGGTCATGGGGAACCAGGCCCACGATCATGTAGAAACAGGTGGTCTTGCCGGCGCCATTGGGCCCGAGCAGCCCGGCGATCTGACCACTCTGGATGCTGAGGGAAACGTCCATCACCACCGGGTGGCGGCGGTAACTCTTGGCCAGGTTCAGCGCTTCCAGTCTCGCCATGGGGTCCGCTCAGTTGCTGTTGTCGTTGCCGCTGTCGCGGCCGGGCTGGATGGTCATTTCAACCCGGTCATCCGCGTCGTCCTCGGAGCTGGAGGCGGTGACCACCCTTTCGGCTACGTCGTACACGATCCGGTTGCCCCGGAAGGTGTCGCCCTGCTGCCGGATGAAGGCCTCGTTCTCAAAGGTGATGCGTTCTTCGTCGGCCCGGTAGATGATGGTCCGGCCCTCGGCGTAGACGGCCGGGCCCTGTTCGGTTTCCGGTTGCTCGTAGGTGGCGGGGTCGCCGGTGGCTACCATCCGGTTGAGGCTCTGGGCCCCGCCCCTGTAGAGAACCACTCTGTCCGCCGTCAGAAGGGCTTCGCCCTGGGTAACCCGGACACTGCCGGTATAGGTGGCGGTTCCTTCCTGGTCATCCAGGCGGGCATTGTCGGATTCAACCCGGATGGGCTTGTCGGAATCCAGATTGAACGCATACAGGGGCAGTGACAGGCTGCTCAGAAGCAGCCCTGCCAGAAACCGCCAGGCGTTTCGGGTGCGTGCCGGGTTGGTCATGAGCAGGCTGTGCCTCCTGTGCGTCAGCGGTTGAAGTACCGGCTGCGGACATCATTCTCGAGCCTGACCGCGCGTTCGTCGATCCACCCCGTCATGCCGACGGCATGGGTCACGCTGCTGCGGTCGATCAGGGTCACCGGCGCATCAGTCTGCACAATCCGTTCGTTGTTATCCAGCGTCATCCGTTCGCTGAGGATCAGCACATCTCCGCGCTCGGTGCTGCTGTGGCGGGCCCGTACATCCTTCTCAAGCATGAGTTTGGCCACATCTGGCCGGTAAAGCCCGGTACGTGAACGCACGAACCAGGGAGCGCCGCCGTTGCGGGCCATGAGCATGGCACGGGGGCGCTCCATGGTGACCCGGTTCTCATCCTGGAACTGTTCAGCCCGGCGGGTGCGGATGCGTGACTTGAGGCGGCCTTCACTGTCGAAGGCGCGGAAGGTGGCGTTGACCACGAAGCCATCCGGCTTCTGTGGGCCGCGCAGGTCGGTGGCCGTGGTGTCGCGGATCGGGTCATCCTCCTGGAGCACCAGCAGGGCGAGGCCCAGGAGCACGACGCCGACAATGCCCCAGAGGGCAATGGAGCGGTCCCTCAGCCAGGCCAGCAGCATCCAGTCGGGCAGTCTCATGGCGCACGGTACCCGTCAACCAGTTGATCCAGTACCCCACGGCACGCCAGAAGCCATTCGCAGACCTCGCGGATGGCACCACTGCCGCCGGGGGCAGTGGTGCACCAGTCCGCCGACCCGCGCACCGCGGCGCAGCCGTTGGGCACGCTGATGCCGATGCCAGCTGCCTCGATGGCGGCAAGATCGGGCAGGTCATCGCCGACATAGGCAATGGCGTTCAACGGTATTGAGGTCCGTTCAGAGAGTTCGCGGAGTGCGGTCAGTTTGTCCGTGCGGCCCTGGATCAGATAACCGATGTCGAGGTTTCTGGCTCTGGCCTCTGTCAGTGGCGATGTACGGCCCGTGATGAAGGCGGTGATCAACCCCTGCGTCTGGATCAGCCGCAGGCCCTGACCGTCGAGGATGCTGAAGGCCTTGAGTTCATCGCCGCTGGCGGCAAAGTAGAGGCTGCCGTCGGTCAGCACGCCGTCCACGTCCATGGCCAGCAGCTGGATCGTGGCGCCGCGCTCGTTCAGGGGTGCCGTCATTCCGTTCTCCTAGACCACGCCCGCGCGCAGCAGGTCGTGCATGTTGAGAGCGCCTACCAGCCGCAGCTCCGAGTTGGTCACCAGAAGGCCGTTGATCTTGCTGTCCTCCATGACCTTGAGTGCCTCGGCGGCCAGGATGTTCTCGCTCACCGTCCGACAGTGGCTGGTCATGACATCCCCGATGGGGGTGCTGTGGATGTTCACGCCCTGATCCAGCGTCCGGCGCAGGTCACCGTCCGTGAAGATGCCGATGACCCGGTCGCCGTCATCCACCACGGCGGTCATGCCCAGCCCCTTGCGCGAGACCTCCAGAAGCGCCTCGCCGAGGGGCGTATGCTGCGTTACGCGCGGCAGGGCGTCGCCGGTGTGCATCAGGTCCGAAACCTTGAGCAGCAGCCGCCGTCCGAGCGAGCCGCCGGGATGGTAGAAGGCGAAGTCCTCGGCGCCGAAACCGCGCGCTTCCAGCAGTGCGACCGCCAGAGCATCGCCCATCACCAGTGTGACCGTGGTGGAGGAGGTTGGCGCCAGATTCATGGGGCAGGCTTCCTGCTCCACGGCAATATCCAGATTGGCATGGGCCTGGCGGGCCAGCTGGGAGTCGGCTTTGCCGGTCATGCTGATCAGCGAGGCGCCCTTGCGCTTGATCAGCGGCAGGATGGTGACCAGTTCGCCGGTGCTGCCGGAGTTGGAGATGGCGATGACCACGTCTTCGCCCGTGATCATGCCCAGATCACCGTGGCTGGCTTCCCCGGGGTGCACAAAGAATGCGGGTGTACCGGTGCTGGCCAGGGTCGCCGCGATCTTGGTACCGATATGGCCGGATTTGCCCATGCCGGTGACCACCACGCGCCCCTTGCACTGCAGGATGAGCTCGCAGGCATGGCTGAACTGCTCGTCGATGCGCGGCAGCAGGGCGTCGATGGCATCGCGCTCCAGGGTGATGGTGCGGCGGGCCGATTCCTTGAGTGCGTCCGAAGGCGCCATGGTTCTCCTCAGAGTGCTGACAGCGTTGCCGCCGGCACCGGCGTATCACCGGTTA
The DNA here is from genome assembly GCF_008709855.1 of Halospina sp. K52047b. Classification (NCBI taxonomy): domain Bacteria; kingdom Pseudomonadati; phylum Pseudomonadota; class Gammaproteobacteria; genus Halospina; species Halospina sp. K52047b. Next base: position 88,723 of record NZ_VYJH01000010.1, read on the forward strand.
CCAGAAGGGCAACGTAGCCGATGTAGAATGCCAGCAGTATACCACCTCCGATCCGGCTCAGCCGCCCCTGGCGGTGGTAGACGATGGCCAGCCCCGCCAGCAGAAGGGTGACCGCCACCATGGCCCCGTAGTCCCGCGTAATGGCATCGCTGTTCAGCGGGATGCCGGCGACCAGAGCGGGCACCGCCAGCACCAGCAGAAGATTGAACAGATTGGAGCCGATCAGGTTACCCATGACCATATCGTGACGCCCCTTGAGAGCGCTGGCGATGCTGGCGGCGAGCTCGGGCAGGCTGGTGCCCACGGCGACCACGGTCAGGCCCACCACCAGCTCGCTCACGCCCAGCGTCAGCGCCAGTTCAACAGCGCCCCAGACCAGCAGCCGCGAGCTGGCCAGAAGCAGGATAAGCCCGCCGGTTATCTGCAGGGTCAGAAAGCCGGTTGAGCGGTTCTCGTGGGGTTCCGGCATCTCCTCGGCCAGCATGCTGGCGGCCTGGCCATAGCGCACCAGCACGGTGAATGCCACAGCCAGAATGCCAAGCATGAACAGGCCATCCCGGGCGCTCAGGTGATCGTCCTGGAACAGCAGCCAGGTGCCAATGGTCACGATGGCGAGGAGAGGCAGTTCGATGCGCCGCGTGGGGCGTGCCAGCGCGACCGGGGCAAGGAGGGCTGTAATGCCGAGAACCAGCCCCAGGTTGGCGATGTTCGAACCTATGGCGTTGCCCACGGCAATGTCGCCCGCATCCGTAATGGCGGCGACCACCGAGACCAGTACTTCCGGGGCCGAGGTGCCGAAGGCCACCAGCGTCAGCCCGATCAGCATCGGACTCATGCCCAGGCGCCGTGCACTGTCGATGGCGCCGGTGATGAACTGATCAGCGCTCCAGATCAGCAGGGTCAGACCGGCCAGGATCGCGAGCAGGGCAGTGACCATGATGTAAGGCTCCGTGGGTTGTGGGCAGCAGATTGGCGTCGTACTGTATCGGCTGGCCGGATCTTCGTACAGCCGGGGAGCCGGGAGGATGATCCGGGAGGCCGGGCAGGAGAGACGATTCCATTGCATATGCAGCGTCTGGTGTTCTTTGCCCTGGGCAGTGTCGCCACGCTGGCCCTGCTGCTGGTCACAGGGTGGCTGGCGCCGCCCGGCGGCAGTGAGCGGGCGGATAACGGCGGGCACTACACCCTCTACGCCGAGTTCGCGGATGCTGGCACATTGAAACCGGGTGCCCGTGTTGCGCTGGCCGGGGTGACCGTGGGCGAAGTGGCTGACGTACAATTGAATGCGCGTGGTTACCGGGCAAAGGTACGGATGCGCATTGACCAGAGCCTCGATCACCTGGCCATCGACAGCGTCGCCATCATCATGACCGCAGGGCTTCTCGGCGAGCAGTATATTGAGATCTCCCCCGGAGGCCACCCGGAAACGCTCTCGGATAATGACTATATCGAGGATACACAGTCGGCAATGAGGATTGAGACACTGATCCGTCGACGCATTGCCAGGCCACGCTGAACGTGGCGGTACCGCTGCAGCACAGAGGAGGACGCAGTGAACAGAATCCGAACCCTGACCCCCATTACCCTGCTGGTGGGTTTCATTATCGCGCTGCTGGCAGCGCCCCTGGCCACGGCCCAGTCCAAGGAGGAACAGCTGCGGGAGTACGTGCGCGAGAACAGCATCCGCCTCGTGGATCAGCTGAATGAAATCCGTGAGCTCTATAACTCGGACCGTGAAGCCTTCTATGAGGCCATGGATGACGCCCTGGGTGAGTTTGTGGCCTTCCGGCGCGTGGCTGCCCGGGTCATGGGCAAGTACGCGCGGCAGGCGAGTCCGGAGGAGCGCGATGAGTTCGTGCGGGCCTTCCGCCGCAGTCTTTACGACGCCTATGGTGGCGCCGCGGTCAGCATCGACAGCAGCGATTTCGAGCTGGAAGTCGACAGCGTCAAGATCAATCCCCGCCATGAGGACCGTGCCACGGTGAATCTCTCCATCATTACCAACTCCGGTGAGCGCTACGGCGTGGCCTACTCCATGTATAAGCCGGAAGACGGCAATTGGCAGGTCGAGAACGTCATTGTTGAGGGCATCAACATGGGGCTGGCCTTCCGCGACCGGTTCGAGCAGGAAATGCGGGCCGCTGAGGGCGACGTAAGCAAAGTCATCGATGAATGGTCTGCTGATGTGGGCGACATCGAGGGGCTTGAGGACGCGGTCGAGCAGGAGAAGGCCAAAGACAACGGGTAGGCGGCGGCTCCGTACACAACGTGTCAAGCACCCGTCATCTGGGCTATAATCGCGCCCCCGGCGCGGTGTCCGCGTCGGCGACAGTAACCGCCGGAGACAACGGGAGTTCGGATGCAGGCTGAAGATGTTCAGAAACGGCTCGTGGAAGCGCTGCCGGAGTGCGAGATTGAGGTTCAGAACGACGGTAACCGTTTCCTGGTTGTCGCTGTTGGCGAGCGCTTCGCCGATCTCAACCGCGTGAAGCGCCAGCAGCTGATCTACGGGGAGCTCGAGGATCTGCTGGCGGAAGGCACAATCCATGCCCTGACCATCCGCGCCATGACGCCGCAGGAATGGCAGGCGCGCCAGAGTCAGTGAAGGCGGCCCAGAGCCCCGGGAGCATAACGTGGACAAACTGCTGATTCAGGGCGGCCAGCCGCTGCACGGCGAGATCCGGATCTCCGGCGCCAAGAACTCGGCCCTGCCGATACTGGCCTCAACCCTGCTGGCGGACGGCAAGGTGAGCGTGGGCAACCTGCCGCACCTGCACGACGTGACCACCATGATCGAGCTGCTCGGTCACATGGGGGTTGAGCTCATGATCGACGAGCGCATGAGCGTTGAGGTGGATTCGACCACCATCAACAACCTCACCGCGCCCTATGAGCTGGTCAAGACCATGCGGGCCTCCATCCTTGTGCTGGGGCCCATGGTGGCCCACTTCGGCGAGGCCCATGTATCGCTGCCCGGTGGCTGTGCCATCGGTACCCGCCCGGTCAACCTGCATCTTCAGGGGCTGGAGCAGATGGGCGCCGAGATCCAGGTCGACAGTGGCTACATCCACGCCTATGCGCCGCAGCGGCTCAAGGGGGCCCATATCTTTCTTGATACGGTCACCGTCACGGGCACCGAGAACCTGATGATGGCGGCGGCGCTGGCGGATGGTGTCACCATTCTCGAAAATGCGGCGCGCGAGCCGGAGGTGGTGGATCTTGCCGACTGCCTCAATGCCATGGGTGCGGATGTGCGCGGGCAGGGAACAGCTACCATCGAGATCCACGGCGTGGAGCGGCTGAACCCCTGTCACTATGATGTGCTTCCGGACCGTGTCGAGACCGGCACCTATCTCACGGCGGCTGCCGCAACCAAAGGCCATGTGCTGCTCAAGGACACCCGTGAGGACATCCTGGAGGCCGTGCTGATCAAGCTGAGGGAAGCTGGGGCTGAGGTGAACACCGGGGCCGACTGGATTGAACTCAACATGCACGGGCAGCGCCCCAGGGCGGTCAACCTGCGGACGGCTCCCTATCCGGCCTTCCCGACGGACATGCAGGCCCAGTTCGTGGCCATGAACGCAGTGGCCGACGGCATCGGGTCGGTGACGGAAACGGTTTTCGAGAACCGCTTCATGCACGTCCAGGAGCTGATCCGCATGGGCGCTGATATCGGCCTGGAAGGCAACACCGCCATCGTGCGTGGCGTTGACCGGCTCACAGCCGCGCCGGTGATGGCCACGGACCTGCGTGCCTCAGCCAGTCTGGTGATTGCCGGACTGGTGGCTGAGGGCGAGACCATGGTCGACCGCATCTATCACATTGACCGGGGTTACGAGTGCATCGAGGAGAAGCTCCAGCTGCTCGGCGCCACCATCCGCCGGATGCCCTCGTGACCTCCGCAGACACTGACGGGACTATGTCGGAACAGCTGACCATTGCCCTTTCCAAGGGCCGTATTCTGGAAGAGACACTGCCGCTGCTCGCCGGGGCGGGTATTGAGCCCGAAGAAGACCCGGAGAAAAGCCGTAAGCTGGTCTTTGAAACCACCGTGCCGGGCGTGCGGTTGCTGATCATCCGCGCCACGGATGTGCCCACCTACGTGCAGTACGGGGGAGCGGACATGGGCGTGGCCGGTAAGGATGTGCTCATGGAGCACGGCGGTGACGGCCTCTACGAGCCCCTGGATCTGGCCATTGCCAGGTGCCGCCTTATGACCGCAGGCGTGGCCGGCCAGGCCGTGCCCGAGGGCCGTGTGCGCGTGGCCACCAAGTTCACTCGTCTGGCGCGCGAGTACTACGCGGCCCAGGGCAAACAGGCGGACATCATCAAGCTCTACGGCGCCATGGAGCTGGCGCCGCTTCTGGGGTTGGCGGATGAGATCGTGGATATTGTTGATACCGGCAACACCCTGAAGGCGAACGGCCTGGAGCCGCGCGAGACCATCGCGGACATCAGTTCCCGGGTCGTGGTCAGCCGTGCCTCCATGAAGATGAAGCACGCACGGATCCAGCCGATCCTGGATCGCATGGGCGAGGCCGTCGCCCGCAGGCAGACGCAGTGAGAGTAAAGGCATGAGTGAACTGTCCATTAACCGGCTCAATACCGCTGACCCGGACTTCGAGGTGGCACTGCGCCGCCATACCGAGTGGGAGGAAGGCGTCGACACCAGCGTGCGCCAGACCGTGGCCGAGATCCTGAAACGGGTGCGCCAGGAAGGCGATGCGGCGGTGCTGGAATACACCGCGAAGCTGGATAGCCTCAGCGTGGCGTCCGTGAACGAACTGGAAGTGCCGCGTGAGCGCATCGACGCCGCCATGCACGCCATCACGGATGAACAGTTCCAGGCGCTGGAAACGGCTGCTGACCGGATCCGGCGCTACCACCGCGAGCAGCTGCCGCAGGACTGGTCCTATGAGGAAGCGGACGGTACCCGCCTCGGCCAGCGGGTGCTGCCAGTGGACCGTGCCGGCCTCTATGTGCCCGGTGGTAAGGCGGCCTATCCCTCCTCGGTACTGATGAACGCCATCCCGGCGAAGGTGGCGGGCGTCGAGGAGATTGTCATGGTGGTGCCGGCGCCGGGCGGCGAGCTGAATGACCTGGTACTGGCCGCTGCTCGGGTAGCCGGCATCGACCGCATCTACACCCTGGGAGGCGCCCAGGCGGTGGCGGCACTGGCCTACGGCACCGAAACGGTGCCGGCGGTGGACAAGATCGTGGGGCCGGGCAATATCTACGTGGCCGAGGCCAAGCGCGAGGTCTTCGGGCGCGTGGGCATCGACATGGTCGCCGGTCCGTCCGAGATCCTGGTGATCGCTGACGGCCATACGGACCCGGACTGGGTCGCCATGGACCTGTTCTCCCAGGCCGAGCACGACGAGCAGGCCCAGGCGATCCTGGTCTCGCCGGACGCGGATTACATCGCACGGGTTGAAGCGAGTATGGCGCGCATGCTGCCGGAGATGGAGCGGGCGGAGATCATCCGCCAGTCGCTGGCCGATCGCGGCATACTGATCCAGTGCGCCTCTCTGGAAGAGGCGGCCCGGGTAAGCAACCTTGTGGCTCCTGAACACCTTGAGCTGTCGCTCGCCGATCCGGAGGCACTGCTGCCCCAGATCCGCCACGCGGGCGCCATCTTTATGGGCTCCTGGGCAGCCGAGGTGATGGGGGATTACTGCGCGGGCCCCAACCACGTACTGCCCACCAGTGGCACTGCCCGCTTTTCGTCCCCTCTGGGCGTCTATGACTTCCAGAAACGCTCCTCCGTGGTGCACTTCTCGGCGGCAGGCGCGGATCGCGCCGCCCGCTGTGCCTCCGTGCTGGCCCGGGGCGAGGGGCTGACGGCGCACGCACGCTCGGCCGAATACCGTATCCGCGACTGAGGAGCGACCATGAGCCGGTTCTGGAACGAACGGCTGCAGCAGCTCACCCCCTATGTACCGGGTGAGCAGCCGCAGATGACCAATCTGGTCAAGCTCAATACCAACGAACATCCGTTCGGGCCCGGTGAGGCGGTCACGCAGGCAATCCGCGAGGCCGCGGATGAGCGTCTCCGCCTGTACCCGGATCCGGACGCCACGCAGCTGCGCCAGGCCATCGCGGACTGGTTCGGTCTGGAGGTCTCACAGGTGTTCCCGGCGAACGGCTCCGATGAGGTGCTGGCGTTCATCTTCCAGGGCCTGTTCCGGTCGGGCGAGCCGGTGCTGTTCCCGGACATCAGTTATAGCTTCTACCCCGTCTACTGCGGGCTCTACGGTCTGGAGAGCCGCACCGTGGCGCTGGATGAGCAGCTGCGGATCCCGGTGGAGGGCTTCCAGCCGCCCAACGGTGGTGTGATCTTCCCGAATCCCAACGCGCCCACGGGCCGTTTCCTGGATCTGGAATCCATTGAGCGTATCCTCGTGGCCAACCCGGACCGGGTGGTGGTAATCGACGAGGCCTATGTGGATTTCGGCGGTGAGAGCGCTGCCCGGCTGATCCCGGATCACCCCAACCTGCTGGTTACCCAGACCCTGTCCAAGTCGCGGTCACTGGCCGGGCTCAGGGTGGGGTATGCAATGGGCCAGCAGCACCTGATCGAGGGGCTGGAGCGGATCAAGAACAGCTTCAATTCCTATACCCTGGATCGGCTGGCGCAGGCCGGTGCCATTGCGGCTTTCCGGGATGAGGCGGGGTTCCAGGCCGGGCAACAGGCGGTCATCGAGCAGCGCGAACGGCTCAATGCTGGCCTGGAAGCGTTGGGTTTCGAGGTGGTGCCCTCCAGGGCGAATTTCGTTTTCTGCCGCCATCCGGCGGTCAGTGGCGCTGAGCTGGCGGCGCAGTTGCGTGAGCGTCACATCATTGTGCGCCACTTTGATAAACCACGGATCGAGCAGTATCTGCGGATTACCATCGGTACGGGCGATGAGATGACGGCGCTGCTGACCGCCCTTGATGACATTCTCAACAGTGGCGAGGTGACGGCATGAGCGCACCACGGCGGGATGAACTTGTCGCGACCATGGACCAGTGGCTGCGTCCGGAGCTGTTCCGGGACTACTGCCCCAATGGCCTCCAGGTGGAGGGGCGTGACCGCGTGCGTACGGTCATCTCCGGAGTAACCGCCAGCCAGCGCTTTCTGGAGCAGGCGATTGAAGCTGGCGCCGACATGGTGCTGGTGCACCACGGCTATTTCTGGAAGGGCGAGGATCCGTGCATCCGGGGTATGAAACGGCGGCGGATTGAGCATCTTCTCAGCAACAACGTTTCGCTGGTCGCCTATCACCTGCCGCTGGATGCGCACCGGGCCATGGGCAACAACGCTTGCCTGGCGCGCACACTGGGCGCTTCCGATGGCGCGCCGGTTTCGGACGACCCCTGCGAGCTGATGTGGGCGGGAAATCTGGATGAACCGATGACACCGCAGGCGCTGGCTTCACGGCTGGAGTCGCGCCTTGAGCGGGCGCCGCTGCCTGTTGAAGGCGGCCCGGAGCTGATCCGGCGGATGGCCTGGTGCAGTGGCGGTGCCCAGGGCATGATTGACCGGGCTGCCGCTCTCGGGGCGGATGCCTATCTTTCCGGCGAGATCTCGGAGCCGACGGTCCACAGCGCTCGGGAGCAGGGGCTTCACTACTTTGCGGCGGGGCACCACGCCACGGAGCGGGACGGAGTGCAGGCACTGGGTGCGGCACTCGCCGAGGCTCACGGTATTGAGCACCGCTTCATCGAGGACCCGAGTCCGGCGTAGCCGGGCTCGGGGGAGTCGGGCTCAGGTGGCTGAGCTGCGGCTGCCGTTTTCCGACTCTTCCTTCTTAAGGCCGAAATCCTCAGAGAGCATGCCGTTGTCGTTGCGCGTGTTGCGCGGGGCATAATCCCGCGGAGGCTCCACGCCGCCCTCATCGTCAGTGGGGCCCTTGTAGCTCAGCTGGTGGTCACGCTGGACCTGCTCCAGCTCTTCGCGGGCATCGGTTTCTGTGCACAGGCGTGAAGCCCCCTTGGCAAGGTGCTCATGCACTTCCCGATAGGAATCATTGAGCCGCCGGAAGAGTTCCGCCGTCTCCATGAAGTGTTCATTCACCTGCGCCTGATAGCGGGTGTGCTCGTTCTGAAGCGCGTCGAGCTGCTGGGCGAGCCGGCGTTGGCGCACATTACGTCCGCCTGTTGAGCGTGCAATAACCCAGCCCAGAGCGAGGCCGATCACCAATGCCGCAATACCGACAGCGAGCATGGACTCCATAGTACGATCCTTCTGTTGCCTGGAAGGCGCTGGTCTGTGACCAGCCGTAACGCGATCATGGTATGACAAAGCGCGCCCCGGCAACAGTCCCGACCATAGTGGGATTTTGAGGGCGGCGCAAAAATCCGGATAATGCCCTCCTCAAATGGCAGTCGTGAGGCACGCATGAGCGCCAGTGACGCAACACCATCCGCGGGGCCGCTGGCCCGCTACCGCGAGGATCAGGATCACGCCGGCTTCCAGCGCGACAGCGCCCAGGAGACCGCTATCCAGAACCTCCAGTCCCTGTATGAGAAGCTTGTGGCCGCCGAGGCTGGGCGTAACCGGGCTGGCAAACGGCTGATGCGCAAGCTCCGGCGCGGGCGTGAGGAACCGGTCACCGGGCTGTATTTCTGGGGTGGGGTTGGTCGCGGCAAGACCTACATGATGGACCTGTTCTACGACTCATTGCCGTTCGAACGCAAACTGCGGGTCCACTTCCACCGCTTCATGCAGCGGGTCCACCGGGAACTGGCGGAGCTGGAGGGTTACAGCGATCCGCTGGACACCATCGCCGAACGGTTCGCGGCCGAGTGCCGGGTCATCTGTTTTGATGAGTTCTTCGTCTCCGAAATCGGAGACGCCATGATTCTGGCGAACCTGCTCGATGGGCTCTTCCACCGGGGCGTGACCCTGGTCTGCACCTCCAACATTGAGCCGGACGGCCTGTACTGGAACGGCCTCCAGCGCGCCCGCTTCCTGCCGGCCATTGACCTGCTCAACCGCTACACGAAGGTGCTGAACATCGACGGTGGGGTGGACTATCGGCTGCGGACCCTGGAGCAGGCCCAGCTGTTCCACACCCCGCTGGGGCCGGAGGCGGAAGAGAGCCTGCTCAAGAGCTATGAAGAGCTGGCGCTGACCGGTGGTGACCAGGGGCAGGGCCTGGAGATCAACGGGCGTATGATCCATGCGCGGCGCCATGCCGATGACGTGGTCTGGTTCGACTTTCAGGAGCTCTGTGACGGGCCCCGAAGCCAGAACGACTACATCGAGCTGGCCCGGGAGTTCCACGCCGTCGTCCTCTCGAACGTGCCGGTGATGGGCGCGGACTCGGACGACCGCGCCCGTCGTTTCATCAACCTTGTGGATGAGTTCTACGACCGCTGCGTCAAGCTGATCATCTCCGCCGAGGCGCCGATCCCGGATCTCTACACCGGGAGCAACCTGGCGTTCGAGTTCGAGCGCACTGAATCACGTCTGCTGGAGATGCAGTCCCACGATTACCTGGAACTGCCCCACAAAGCCTGACACGCTCAGTCGCACAGCTCGAGGGCCACGGCCGTGGCCTCGCCGCCACCGATGCACAGTGAGGCTATGCCCCTTCGACCGCCGGTGCGCCTCAGCGCGTGGATCAGGGATACGATCAGACGCGAGCCGGTGGACCCGATGGGGTGACCCTGGGCGCAGGCGCCGCCGTGGATGTTCACCTTCTCCGGGGCCAGCCCCAGATCATCCATCGCGATCATGGACACCACCGCAAATGCCTCATTGATCTCGTAGAGGTCCACGTCCTGGGTTGACCAGCCGGTGCGTTCCAGAAGGCGCTGGATCGCACCCACCGGCGCCAGAGTGAATTCGGAAGGGTGGCGGGAGAAGGTGGCATGCCCGAGGATGCGCGCAAGCGGCTGCGAGCCATGGCGCTCCATGGCCGCTTCGCTCATCAGCATGAGCGCTGAGGCACCGTCCGAGATGGAGGAGGCGTTGGCCGCGGTAATGGTGCCGTCCTTAGCGAAGGCCGGGCGCATGGAGGGGATCCGGTCAATGTTGGCCTGGCCGGGCTGCTCGTCGTTACTGACGGTCGTTTCATTGCCCTTGCGGTCGGTCTGGGTGATCGGAACCATCTCAGCGTCCAGCCAGCCATTGTCGATGGCGGCGTTGGCCCGCTCCAGAGAGCGGATCGCGAAGGCGTCCATGGCCTCCCGGGAATAGCCCAGCCGATCCGCCGTCTCCTGGGCGAACTCACCCATGAGGCGATCGGTCTCCGCATCCTGCAGTCCGTCCATGAACATATGGTCCTGAGGGGACCGGCCGGGGCCCATGCGGTAACCCCGGCGGGCGTCGGTCATAAGGTAGGGCGCATTGGACATGCTCTCCATGCCACCGGTCAGAACCACCTCCGCACTGCCGGCGCGGATCAGGTCGTGCCCGAACATGGTGGCCTTCATGCCGGAGCCGCAGAGCTTGTTGACGGTAGTGGCCCCGGCGCTGTCCGGCAGGCCGCCGTCCCTCGCTGCCTGGCGAGCTGGGCCCTGACCAGTGCCTGCAGGCAACACATTGCCCATCACCACTTCCTCGACAGCATCTGCGCTGAGCCCCGAGTCCGCGAGGACGGCACGAACGGCTTCGGCGCCCAGGGCAGGACTGCTGAGAGGGGAGAGTGCCCCAAGGAAGCCGCCCATCGGGGTGCGGCGGGCGGCGGTGATGTAGATGGAAGGGTCGTGCATAAAATTGCCTCTTGGATCAGTCTGCGGGTGTGATTTATTGCAATTCCGTGAAGCAGTCCACGAAACGCAAAATCAGCCACCGGAAAGTTGGTGGATCTGTGATTTTGTGTCTATATTGCATGTGAACTTGTGGTAATTCCATTACCCGGGTAGCGATTCAGTGACAACGGAGAAGCGTTTCGATGACAAAAAGAACACAACAGTGGCAGAAGCGAGCTCGCCTTCCCCTCGCCGTCGCCATCGCGGCGGGTATGTCGGCTCCGGCGGGTGCCTTTACCTTCAATTACGGTGAAGTGGAAGGGGCGTTTGACACCAGTCTGACGGCTGCGGCTGGCTGGCGGGTGGAGAGCCAGAACAAGGATCTGATTGGTCAGGGAAACCTGGGGATTCCAGCAGGCTCCACGACTGGGGCGTCTACTACAAACTACGACGACGGCAACCAGAACTTCGATTCCGGAGACACCTACTCGGAGCGGGTCAGTGGCACGAGTGAGCTATACTTGAACTACGCGCCGCGGGGGGAGTATCTGTCCAGTGTCGGCACCTTTGTGCGCGGCAGGTACTGGTACGATTTCAAGACCAAGGACGATGATTTTGATTACGAAATGAGTGAGGGTGGTAAGGACGATGCTTCAGGAGCCGAATTCCTGGACGCCTATGTCTGGACGGACTGGAATGTCGGAGAAGTGCCCGTCACGGTTCGTTACGGGAACCAGGTCATCAACTGGGGTGAGAGTACCTTCATTCAGGGAGGTATCAACGCTACCAACCCGATCAACGTCAGTGCTATCCGGGCCCCGGGGGCTGAAATCCGTGATGCGCTGCTGCCGGTTGAGGCACTCTATACGTCGATTGGTCTGACACAGAATATAACTGTCGAGGCTTACGCCCAGTTCGACTGGGATGAGACCCGGCTCGAGGACTGCGGGACATTCTTCTCAACAAATGATTTTACGGCCAATGACTGTAATACCATTTATCCTAGTGGAGGCACAGATCAGAAGACCTTGCCTGATAGCGGACCTACAGTAATTAATCGCGCTGGCACTAATGAGCCTGATGGTGACGATCAGTACGGTGTGGCCTTACGCTGGTATTCGCCGAGTCTGGGTAATACAGAGTTTGGAGCCTACCATGTCCGTTATGACAGCCGTTTGCCCTATATAAGCGGTCAGATTGCATCCCAGCAAAAGTTGGCCGTAGGCAGTTTCTTGCCAGATTATTCCGTGGACTACCCTGAAGACATTAAACTTTATGGCTTGAGCATGAATACGAATGTTCCCGGTGGGTGGTCTATAGGGGCTGAGTACAGTTTCCGTGAAAATATGCCCTTGCAGTGGAACGCTTTTGAATTGCTCAATGGTGGCGTTCTGGCCGGACAAGAAGCGGCCGGAGCCCCTGCTGCAACCCTTCCCGCTGGGGCCTCTAAGTTCTATCAACAGAGAAAATCTGAAGGATTGGCCATTACGCCGGGGAATGAGATCCCAGGTTACGACCGCTTCAAGGTCTCTCAGGCTCAAACGACCTTCATTAAGTTTTTTGACCGGGTTCTTGGGGCAAGCCGGTTGAGTTTTGTCGGTGAGGTCGGCATGACCTATGTGCACGATCTTCCGGAGAAGTCTGAGGCCCGCTACGGTCGTTCAGGGATCTACGGGATCGGTGACTATGAAGCACTGAATGGAGCTGTGACATGTAGCTCTGGTCCACTTGCTAATATCAACCCCAGCAACTGCACCAATGATGGCTTCGTCAGCGATTTCGCCTGGGGCTATCGCATGCGCGGCACGCTGACCTACAACAACGCCTTCATGGGCGCGACGCTGAAGCCGTCCCTTTCCTGGTCACACGACGTGAACGGTTTTGCGCCTGCTCCGGGCGGTGCCTTCAATGAGGGCAACAAGGCGGTCGGTCTGGGTCTTGCTGCGGAATACCGCAACAACTACGAAGCGGCGATCAACTACACCAACTACTTTGGTGGTGATTACAACACCCGCGAGGACCGGGACAACATCACGGCCAGCGTGACGTATTCGTTCTGATCCGTGAGAGTGTGTGAAGAAACAAAGCTGTACCACCAACGTCTAGCGAGGTAGACGAGCGATGAATTTTCGAAAGAACGTACTGACAGGGAGCATTGTCTCCCTGGCGCTGGCAGCCGCACCGGCCCTGGGCGCGGTCTCCGAAGAGGAGGCCGCGAAGCTGGGCAACGAGCTTACGCCCATCGGTGCCAAGAAAGCTGGCAATGGCGACGAGATCCCGGCCTGGGATGGCGGGCTGACGACGCCGCCGGACAACTATGAAGGGAACCACTACCTGGATCCCTTCCCGGAGGATGAGCCGAAGTTCGTGATCGACCAGAGCAACGTGGACGAGTACAAGGATCGTCTCTCACCAGGTCAGGTGAAGATGATCAACGAGTACGAAGACTACAAGATGCCGGTCTACAAGACCCGCCGCACGGCGGCTCTGCCGGAGCGGGTCTACGAAAAGGCAAAGGAGAACGCCACCAATACCACTCTCGTTGAGGGCGGTAATGGTCTCGAGAACTTCGATACGGCGGTGCCTTTCCCGATTCCGGAAAACGGTCTTCAGGTGATCTGGAACCACATCACCCGCTATCGTGGCGGTGCGGTAAACCGGAACGTCCATCAGGCCGTGCCCCAGGAGAATGGCGATTATACGCCGATCCACTTCGATGAGGAGCTGACCTGGCAGACAGCGCTTGAGGACTACGAGCCGGGCGAGGATTCCAACGTCCTGTTCTACTTCAAGCAGGCGATCCGCTCGCCTTCCCGCCTGGCCGGTAACGTACTGCTGGTGCACGAGACCATTAACCAGGTGAAGGAGCCTCGCCGGGCCTGGGTCTACAACGCGGGTCAGCGCCGGGTGCGCCGGGCGCCGCAGGTGGCCTATGACGGGCCGGGTACAGCCGCGGACGGCCAGCGCACCTCGGATAACCTGGATATGTTCAATGGCGCACCGGACCGCTACAACTGGGAGCTGAAAGGGAAGAAGGAAATGTACATTCCCTATAACGGCTACCGGCTGGATGATCCGTCCCTGAGCTATGATGAGCTGCTCCAGGCGGGCCACATCAATCAGGACCACGCGCGCTATGAACTGCACCGTGTATGGCATGTGACCGCCACCCTCAAGGATGATGAGCGCCACATCTACGCCAAGCGTGACTTCTACTTTGATGAGGACACCTGGGCGGCTGCCGTTGTGGACCATTACGACGGCCGTGGTGAGCTCTGGCGTGTGGCCGAGGGTCATACCATGCAGTTCTACGATGAGCGTGTCCCCTGGTACGCCTTCGAGACGCTGTATGACACGCTCAATGGCCGCTATCTGGTACTGGGTCTGACCAATGAAATGGACGACCCCTACGAGTTCGGCATTGAGCGGCAGTTCCGGGATTACACACCGAGCGCCCTGCGCCGCGCGGGCCGCCGTTGATCCCACGCCGGCTACAGGCTGGCAATGGAAACAGAAAGCCCCGCTTCGGCGGGGCTTTTTAGTATGTGAGTGGTGAGAGCGGAGCTCAGGATGGATTGGCGGTTTCCTGTTCCTTCATCCGGTCAACCAGCTCATCCTTGTTCTTCCAAAGCTCACTGATCCACTTCTGGAATTCGATCCGGAACTCGCGGTCGTTCTGGTAATCCCGCCCCAGGAACTGCTCCGGAATCCGCTTCTCATCAACCCGTATGATCACACGGCGTGTGCGCCCGCTGAGATAGCCCCAGATGCCACCCGGGCCATCTGGATAGACGATGGTGATGTCGAGCATGATGCTCATCAGGTTGCCCATGGCGCCCAGCACAAAACCGGTGCCACCGGAGCGGGGTTTGAGCAGGTTGCGGTAGGGGGAGTTCTGCTGCTCATGCTTTGCCGGGGTGAAGCGGGTGCCTTCCATGAAGTTGAATACCGCAACCGGCGTGTACTCGAACTTCTCACAGGCTTTGCGGGTGGTCTCCAGGTCTTTGCCCCTCAGATGGGGCTTTTTCATGAGCTGCTGCTGCGTATAGCGCTTCATGAAGGGAAAATCCAGAGCCCACCAGGCAATGCCGAGCAGTGGTACCCAGATGAGCTCCTTCTTCAGGAAGAACTTCATGAGAGGGATACGACGGTTGAGCACCACCTGGGTTACCAGGATGTCCGCCCAGGACTGGTGGTTGCAGGTGACGAAGTACCACTGGTTCCGGCTCAGGTTGGCATTGAGCTCAACGTCCCACTCGATGCGGTTGAGCAGGCGCATGAACAGCCCGTTGTTCTCGATCCAGACGAAGGCGATGGCATTGAGCCCCCGTGTGCACAGCTTGCGTACCGGCGTGATCGGAATGATCAGCTTGAGGATGGCAAGCAGGAGCAGAAGGGGGTACAGAACCAGGGTGCTGAGAAGGATCAGCAGAACACAGAGTGTGCCCTTGAGCGGTGCAGGAAGGAAATCCAGCATGTTGGCGACCGTCTGTCCGGTGAATGGGTTACTCGCGACGGACGCCATTATACATTGGCAGTGCGCCCTGCCAATTTTTCAGTGAACAGCTGTTATCTCAGTTGCTGAACCGCTCCCTGTAATCGCTGATCAGTGCATCCAGCTTCTCAAGAGGGTTCTCTGCCGCTGACAGCGCCTGTTGACGCTGATCGTAATCCGAAAGGTTATTGACGCGGATCATACTGCGGATTTCTTCCACGTACGCCTGTCCACGTTCGGAATACGACTGCAACCCGCCCGCGAGATTGATGCCGTCGGGGAACCGGTTCTCGTTCAGTAATGCAAGCCGGCGTTCCCTCAGGTTCTGGTAGGCGTTGTGGCGATTGAGGTTGGTGAGATAGGCCCGGATGGAGCGGTAAGGCGACTTGAACACCTCCACCTCATGGGTCATTCCCGCCGGGCGGCTGTTCGGGACCAGGCCGCAGCCGGGGTTGAAGCACCATTGGCCGAACAGGTTGTTGCCCTGGGTGGCGAAACGGCTGGTGCCCCAGGCGGATTCATTGGCGGCCTGCGCCAGTACCAGTGACGGCGGAATGATGTGCATCCGGCGCTCAAGACCACTGACCAGATCCTCTGTCGTCTCACCATCAACCCGCAGGCGTGTGGCGCGGGTGGTGAGCCATTTCCGTTCTTCCTCGTTCAGCTCCGGCTTGTTGCTGAGCTGTTCCAGGTAGTCCCGGGCAGCCTGGATCCGCAGGTTGGCCAGGGCAATACGGGGGAAGAGGTAGCCGAAGAAGGCGTCCTTCTTCTCGGAGACGACGCTGTACTGGGTGAAGTCCGGCAGGGGAGCCGTCGCCCATCCTGGGATGGCATCAGTGTCCAGAAGTTGCGGTTCGGAAACCTTCGGCGTGGGCCGTTCAAACTCCACCTGGCTGGCAATAAAGCCGGCGGCCAGACCACCTACCACAAGAACAGCCACCAGAATCAGGGCTGGTACGGGACGAGATTCCATCAATACCTCCGCGTTTAGATACAGCTACGCGGAGGGCTGGAGTTCGGATCAGTTGGGGCACCCCTCCGCGCTGTCGTCCCTGAATCCTAACAGGAATCCTACGGATTCGTTAGATTTGGTGATCATGACGAGGGTGTCGCCGCTGTCTGCGGCGAAACCACGGATTTCCCTCTCTGGAGAACCATTACACGAATAAATCGTGAAACCGGGTGTGGCGCTTGAATCCATTGCGCAATCAAGTTCTCCTGTGGCGAAGTTCCTAGCCACATCAAATTGAGAACTGCCGCTCTCGTAGTCGGTTCTGTGGCCTTGGAGGTTGATTTGGGGGCCTCCTGTACCTGAGGTATCGATACATGCATTTTCATGCTGGATCAGCGCTTCGGAGCTGCCGGTATCTTCAACACTGAATCCTGTCACCCGGTATTGGGTATTGTCCTGAATCTCAGCGGTGGTGTCTGCCTGGCGCGCAATTCTCAAAAGGTCGCCCGCGTCAGTGTCGTTGCGATCATCCCGGCGTGTTGAGAACGCCATCCAGGTTCCTTTCGGGCTTATTGCGCCATTGGGAACTCTGGGAGTAGTTCCAGGATCCTGAGAATCACTGTCATAGTTGAGGAACAGGTTCCCTTTGAATTTTCCATCGGAATTGACTGTTTCGAATTGATCCTGTCTGGTTATCTCAAATTCTTTGTACGGGGATGCTATCGGTGAAGATGGAATAGTCCACTCTTCTACTTCTGTTTCTGAGCCTGAGCCTGAGCCTGAGTTGAAACCCCAATTACCAATCGTCGCGCGAGCAAACGTAAGAGAGCCGTCATTGGGGTTCGCTTTCAGTTCAAAACCTGCAAATACATAATTTTCGGTTGGTTCTGTGTAACTGCCGGTCTGTTGAAGGTCGAATTCGATTCCAGCTATAGCCTGTTCTTCAAGTAGGTGGCTGCGCTCGTAATCTTCCTCTGAACTTCCAGTCAGCTCTATCCCACGGGCGCCCATGAAATAGCTACTGAAAAGTGCAGAGGGTTCCTTCATGGTGCCGCTAAAGCCCGCCTCAAAAAGGTCTGGGTTAGGTGCCCAGCCGATGGTTCTCTCGTCACTGGTAGTGTCAATGGTCTGGAAAAGTGGGCGGAAACTCACCAGGTTACCGTTTTTGTATCGGTAGAGGCGGTTGGTACCCGTACCGTAGCTGCTGAAAACACTGTCTAGATTCGATACTCCCCAGCTACTCCGCTTATAGGGGGAGTCGATCCGGGCGGCAGAGAAATCGAAGTTGAGTGGAATATCATCAGGGGCATCAACCCCACTTATGGACAGGAAGGGATATATGAAGCTCGTGCCTTCACTGTTGGTACTCTGTGCCCTGCTCGTTGTATGTGAGGCCCAATAACCAGTGTTGTTGTCCTCAAGGTCATGGGTAAGGCTGACCCCATACTGCACGGTGTTGAAAGTCTCGCTGATCTGACTGTTCTCGTCGCCCTTGAATTCAGCTGGGTCATGAGTGAGGTATCTGCGGGCATCCCTGAGAAAAGTAGCAAAATCCTCCCGTTCATTCAGCGCACTGGCATTGATTTCAAAGTTCTGAATCCTGTCGGCCAGTGGCGCCCAGCGAATCGTATAGGGGCATCGTGTATTACTGCATTCGTTGATGTAATCGATCTCGTCTGGATCAAGTTCCTTAACAATGTCACTGATCAGACGGTCCGAGAATGGATTGACGAAGACGTGACCGCAGGACGTGGCTATTGGTGCACGGTGTTGTTCACCATCAGGAAGTGTTGCCCTTATGAATACTTCTATATCCTGCGGTATTCCATCAGGAAACGTCAGGATGTAATCGTCACCCTCCGTTCTGGAATTGAATGTATAGGTACTTCCGTTGACTGATTCAACGCGGAATGACGCATCTGTTGTTTTGCTGAGCTCACGCTTGAGGTCAGAGCTTGACGGGCTGGGTGTCTCGACACTCACCAGCAGTTCATTGTCGTCGAGGCTGCGGGTGTTACTGCAGCGCGAGGGCGCGCCGCGATCCTGAAAATCCGGGGGCGGCTTTACGCCAAAGGAATTCTCATCGCTCACGGATGGATCCCCACTGCCGCATGCGGTCAGTGCCAGGGCGCTCAGGGTGAGCAGGGGATAAAACAGGCGGGTACGCATCTAACCCTCCGGGCTGGTCCCGTAAAACACGATTGTTCTACGAGTCTAAACCAGCGCCGGAGGCCCTGCCGTGAACCATTCCGGGTTCTTCAGAAGAGGATGCGCATGCCGCCGATCAGGCCTTCTTCAAAACGGTAGTCGTCGTCACCGCGGGTATCGAGATCCGCGCCCACGTAGCGGTAGCCGGCAAAGATCTCGGAGTTGCGGATCAGTCGATAGCTGACGGTGGCATCGGTATGGCGCATGCCGTCCGCATCCCCGTAGGAAAGAATCGATGGGGAGAGGTAGAGGCTGCCGCCAACGGAAAGCCCGGGAACCTCCGGGATGTTCATACGGGCAAAGACCCCTGGCGCAGTGGCGCCGCCGTCGATGTCACGGTCGCCGTCATCGAAGTACATGTTGCGCACACCCAGGCCCACGGTCATGGGGATGTTCTGGATAGCGGTGCGGCCCTGGGCGTGCAGATCGAGCGTTGCCAGATGGCGGCTGCCGTCATGATAGGTGTAGCCCACGCCACCGCCGAGCTCCTCACTGGCGTCGGTGAAGCTGTATTCACCCCGAACGGAATCGTTGCTCAGGCTGAGGTCCAGGCTGTCCGCATGGGTTGTGCCGGCAAACGCGGTGAACAGGGCGGCGCCGAGGCAGGTGGTGCGGATCAGTCGGTTGTATCGCATAGGGGCTAGTGCTCCTGTCAGTGACCATGGTGACTCAGGGGGTCATGATAGTGTCACCGGGTCCGTTCCACAATTACGCCTTTTCAAGGCGTTCGACGACACAGGTACCGTTCGCTACCAGCCAATGGACATCGAGGTCGTACAGGCGGAGTGCATAACGCCGTTCCGGATCATCCCGGTGGTAGGCGGGGCGCGGGTCCTGGTTGAGGACCTCGCGGATGAGATCGCGCAGCTCCGGATAGTCCCACTGGATCTGCTGTAATCGGTGCTCCGCTTGCGGACTGAATCTTACAGGCAGAGTGGCGGCCGGTGGTTCGCTGGCCCAGGCGCCCGTGGCCGCTTCCGGGGCATCGCACCAGGGCAGGAAGGGTTTGATGTCGAGCACGGGGGTGCCATCCACCAGATCGATCTCGCTGATCGCCAGACACAGTTCCCCGTGGCGCCGGGTGAGGCCCTGGTTTCGCACCAGTGACAGGCCAAGGCGGTTGGGTCGGAAGGGAGAGCGGCTGGCAAAGACGCCGACCCGGGTGTTACCGCCGAGTCTGGGGGGTCTGACCAGTGCTGAGGGTGCCTGATCCGCCGGGACCTGATGGAACAGAAAGCTGATCCAGACGTGGGAAAAATCCTCGATCCCCCGGAAGGCCTCCTCGGTGTTCCAGGGGGGGCTGAGAACCACCTCGCCCCGGGCGTGTGGGCAGAGGGACGGCTGGCGGGGAACGCCGAATTTGTCCGGAAAACAGGAGCGGACCGTGCCAATGGGCGTGACGCCATAATCGCTGTTCACTGGAGATCTCCGCTGCTTGAGAAGAACATTTCGATGCGGAAGGTCAGGCTGGCTTCAGGCTGGAAGTCCTCTTCGCGACGGTAACGCAGGGAGGGGATGATTTCGCCGTAAAGCCAGTCATCATGAAGGCGCTTGCGGTAGAGCATGTCCGTGAAGTATTCGGTGCGGGCCCAGTTATTGAAGGTGTCTCCCAGAACGCCAAACCGCAGGCGCACGAAGTGCCGGTTGCGGTAGCGGCGCTGCAGGCGGAAGATCTGGGCCATCTCGAATCCACGTTTGCGGTGGACCCAGCGCACCTCTGATGATGCCCGGAACCGCCAGTGGGGGCCAAGCGGGCGGTGAACCCCGAACCATGACCGGGAGATCCAGCCTTCCTGGAGGTACCAGAACACCCGTTGATCCACGCGCAGCCGCCATTCTCTGGAAAGCTGCCAGTCAGACCAGGTGCGTGCCCGGGCAAAGAACTCCAGTGGCATGTGCAGCCGGGCGCCCACATCAGTGCTGGCGTTCCAGCGCTCGGAAAGAGGCGACAGAAAACGCAGGGCACCGGCTGTAAAGCTGTTCTCATCCGCCTCTTCCGGCGTCAGCGTACCCCGCTGCTGCTGCTCGGATAGAGGGGCCAGATCATTGGCATCGCTTTCCACAATGATACGGAATTTTTCTTCAGAGGTGGGCACATCGAGCTTGAAGCGGGCTTCCGGCTCAAAGCCCATTTTCCCGTCCTCGGTATAGCGGTTGAAGGCGCCCAGCCGCAGGTAGCTGTCGTTATCCTGATCCACCCAGGTCTGGCCGGAAAGGGTCTGGTCAATACCCTGGCCCAGAGCCTCGACATGGCGCGAATGGATGCGGCGTCGGCGCACCACCCAGTGGCCGGCCTGGTCGAGCCAGGTGTCTTTGGGTTTCAGGTAGCGGGGGCCGTCCCAGTCGAAGAAGTCCGCAGGAAGCTCCTCAATGTCCACCCGGGGCGGTGGCTCCGGCTTCGCGGGTGGGGCCAGGGTGGCCCAGGTGGGTTCCAGACTGCCGAGCGCGAGACAGCTGGTGCCGATCAGGGAACGGATCCAGCTCACGGCATCAGCAGCCCCAGGCCGATGGCGGTGTAGAGGCCCATCAGGCCGATTGAGAGCGCGGAGAAAGCGCCGGTTTCCGATCCCATCTCAAAGGCGCGGGTGGTGCCCACACCATGGCCGATCATGCCCATGGCGCAGCCTTTGGCGGCGGGGTGCGTGACGCCGGTGATGCGCAGTACTGGCCCGCCGCAGGCGGCCACAAGAATGCCGGTGACCATAACGAATCCGGTCGCCAGCGGAGGGTAGCCGCCGATGGATTCGGTCACGGAGATCGCCATTGGGGTGGTGATGGACTTGGTGGCCATGGACATCAGGGTGGCGTGGTCCGAGCCGGTGAGCCAGAGCAGGCCGGTGGCGCTGCCCGCTGCCACAACGCCGCTGACGGCCAGTGTGACCATCAGGGGCAGCAGGTGGCGGCGAATGAGGCCAAGGTTCTGGTAAAGCGGCAGCCCCAGGGCCACGGTGACGGTGCCAAGCATGAAGTGGATGATACTGGCACCCTCCATGTAGGTGCCGTAATCGAGATCCAGCACCAGCAGCGTGGCCCCCACGAGGGCGATGCCGGAAACCACGGGCTGAAGGAAGCTGGGCTTGCCGGTGATCCGGTACAGGCCATGGCCGGCGAGATAGGCCAGCAGGGTCAGGGTAATGGCGAAATGGGGCGAGTTCAGTAGGGTGCTCATCGGCTTAGCCACTGCATGAGATGGGCGGTAGTCACGAATGCGATCAGGGTGCCCAGGGTCAGTGCCAGGGTGATGCCCAGGGCCTGCTCCATGAGCAGTGCGCCCAGGGTCACGATGCCGGCGCCCGCGGGGATGTAGAACAGTGCCATATGGGTGAGCAGCTGACGGGCGGCTTCGCGCTCCGGGTCATAGCCTCCGCCCGTGATCACCAGATACAGGAAGAACAGCACCATGCCGGAAATCGGTCCGGGCAATGGCATGCCCGGAATCTGCTCCAGTGCCAGGCCGGCGAGCTGGAACAACAGAATAATGAGCAGGCCGGTGACGATGCTGCCCTTCATGAAAGAGTGTCCCCGGAAATCTCGGCGGCCATGGCAAGCAGATGCTGGTGCAGGCCTGCGACCTCCTCTTGGACGCGATCCAGAGGCTGGTCGTTGTCGATCACATTGCCGGCTGCCCGGAGCCGCTCTTCCCGGGGCATCTGAGCGGCAATGATGCGCTCCACCTGGGTCCGGTCATTGCCATCACGGTTCATGGTGCGCTGGATCTGGGTCTCGTTGCTGACATCCACCACTACAATGTGCTGGCAGAGTCTGTACTGATCCGTTTCCAGAAGAAGTGGCGAAACCAGCATCTGGTAGGGGGAGTCAGCCTCGCTCAGGTAGTGCTTCAGGCGTTCGGCAATACGTGGGTGCAGCAGCGCCTCAAGCCACTGGCGTTCGCTGTCATCGCTGAACACACGCTGGCGCAGGGCGGCCCGGTCCAGGGTGCCGTCCTTCTGGAGAATGGCATCGCCAAAGTGCTCCCGGATGGCTTCCAGCGCCGGTTCGCCGGGCTCAACCACCTCGCGGGATACATCGTCAGCGTCGATCACGAAGATGCCGTGCTCACGGAACAGGTCGGCCACGGTGCTCTTGCCGCTGCCAATGCCTCCGGTCAGGCCAACCACAAACATGTCAGACCCTCATCAAGGACAGCCATAGATCCAGCAGTTCCGGCCCGTACCAGAGTGCGATCACGCCCGCGGCGGCGAGGTAGGGGCCGAAGGGGATCGGAATATTGCGATCATGCCCACGTATGGCGATCATCGCAATGCCCACCACGGCACCCACAAGGCTGGAGAGAAGAATGATGGCCGGCAGCATGGTCCAGCCCAGCCAGGCACCGAGGGCGGCCAGCAGCTTGAAATCCCCATGGCCCATGCCTTCCTTGCCGGTCAGAAGGCGGAAGAGATGGTAGACACTCCAGAGACTGAGATAGCCCGCCACGGCCCCCCAGAAGGCGGCTTCGAGCCCAACCTGGCCCAGCCCCAGGGCGCTGGCCACAAGCCCGGCCCAGAGCAGTGGGAGGGTGATGCTGTCTGGAAGCAGGGTGGTTTCCAGGTCGATGACCGTCAGGGCAAGCAGTGCCCAAACGAGTGGAAGGGCAATCAGTGCCTCGACGCTGGTGCCCAGGATGAGCACGGTAAGCACTGAAAGCACTGCCGTCAGCGCCTCGATCGCCGGGTAGCGCACGGAGATGCCGGTGCCGCAGTTCCGGCAGCGCCCGCGCAGGAAGAGCCAGCTGAGTACCGGGATGTTGTCGATGGCCCGGATCGTATTACCGCATTCCGGGCAATGCGAGCGAGGATAGGAAAGCCCGTAGGAGCGGCCACGGCCGCGATCAGTATCCTGCTCAGTACCGGGTTGGGCGGAATCGCGGCCTTGGCCGCTCCTGCCAGGTTCCTCGGCGAACAGGGCTTCGCATTCCTGGCGCCAGGCCTGTTCCATCATCCGCGGCAGGCGCAGGATCACCACATTGAGGAAGCTGCCCACGCACAGCGAGACGCCCACCACCGCTGGCCACAGGAGCCAGGGTGTACTGAGAATGATCTGTATCAGGTTCTGCAAGACCGGATCCTTGGTTGTTATCCCTAGATGGCAGAGCCCATCTGGAAGATGGGGAGGTACATCGCGATGATCAGGCCGCCCACAAGAATACCGAGAACGGACATGATTACCGGCTCCATGAGTGAGGTCAGGTTATCGACCAGGTCATCCACAACGGCCTCGTAGTGGTCGGCGACCTTGCCGAGCATCTCGTCCAGGTTACCGGATTCCTCGCCGATGGAGGTGAGCTGGATGGCCAGTACCGGAAACACCCCTGTCTGGCGCATGGCGGTCTGCAGCTGGGTCCCGGAGGAAACTTCATCTTTGACCTGGAGGATGGCATCCCGGTAGACGGCGTTGCCGGTGGCGCCGGAAACGGAATCCAGGGCATCGACCAGTGGCACGCCTGCGGCGAAGGTGGTGGAAAGAACCCGCGCAAACTTGGCCACGGCGGACTGGTCAAGGATCATGCCCACAACAGGGAGCTTGAGCACGTACTTGTCCACGGCATCCGAAAAGCGCGGGGACCGTTTCTTGGCTGTCCGGAACCCGAAGACCGTACCGATTATGCCGATCAGCACGGCCCACCACCAGGCCTGGAGCCATTCGGACATTCCGATCACCATCTGGGTAAAGGCGGGCAGGTCCGCGCCAAAGCCCTGGAACAGGGATTCGAACTGCGGCACCACCTTCACAAGGAGGATGGCCGTAACGATGACTGCCACGATGATGATGGAGATCGGGTAGGTCATGGCCTTCCGGACCTTGCGCTTGAGGTTCTCGGTCTTCTCAAGGTAGGTCGCGACCCGGTCCAGCATGCTCTCCAGCGCACCGGCAGCCTCACCGGAATCCACCAGGTTGCAGTAGAGATCGTCAAAGTACTTCGGGTGCTGGCGCAGGGCGTTGGCGAAGCTGTTACCCGACGCCACATCGTTACGGATGGCGATGATCAGTTCCTGAAGCGCCTTGTTTTCAAGACCATCAGAGACGATGTCAAAGGACTGAACCAGCGGTACACCCGCCTTCATCATGGTGGCCATCTGGCGGGTGAAGGTAGCGATATCGAAGGGGGTGATCTTTTTCTTTCCGCCGAACAGCGGCTTGCTTTTTTTCTTGATCTTACCGGGCTGTATGCCCTGCTTGCGCAGCTGTGCCTTGACCAGTGCCGGGGAGGCACCCGTGGTCTCGCCACTGGTTTTGTTGCCCTTGCGGTCCTTGCCTTCCCAGGTAAAGGTGTCCAGCTTCTGTTCGTTAGCCGCCATGGAGTTAGTCCTTCGTTACGCGGTTCGCTTCTTCCAGACTGGTCACGCCCTGAATCACTTTTTCGAGCGCGGACTGGCGCAGGCTGTTGAAGCCTTCATTTCGGGCCTGGCGAGCCAGTTCAATGGCGCTGGCCTCGTTCATGATCATTTCCTCCATTTCCTCAGTGACCCGGACCACTTCGAGAATACCTACCCGGCCCTTATACCCGTTTTTACATTTATCACAGCCTACGGGTCTGTACACCGTAAACCCTGTATCAATCTGTTCCTGTGTGAAACCTTCCTTGAGCAGAGCCTCGTGAGGAACGTCGTAGGGCTGTTTGCAGTTGCCGCACAGGCGACGCCCCAGCCGCTGGGCAATGATCAGGCTGACCGAGGTGGCGATGTTGAACGAGGCAACCCCCATGTTCATCATCCGGCTCAGTGTCTCCGCAGCACTGTTGGTGTGCAGGGTGGAAAGGACCAGGTGGCCGGTCTGGGCCGCCTTGATGGCGATATTCGCGGTCTCCAGGTCCCGGATCTCGCCGACCATGATGATGTCCGGATCCTGACGCAGGAAGGAGCGCAGCGCCTCGGCGAACGTCAGCCCCACCTTGTTGTTCACGTTAACCTGGTTAATCCCCTCCAGGTTGATCTCGGCCGGATCCTCGGCCGTGGAGATGTTCACTTCCGGGGTGTTGAGGATGTTCAGACCGGTATAAAGGGAAACTGTCTTACCGGAACCGGTTGGGCCGGTGACCAGGATCATGCCCTGGGGCGATTTGAGGGCCTCCAGGTAGAGTTGCTTCTGGTCCTCTTCATAGCCGAGCTGGTCGATCCCCATCTGGGCGGCGGTTGGGTCCAGTATCCGCAGTACGATCTTTTCCCCCCAGATCGTGGGCAGTGTGTTGACCCGGAAGTCGATGGCTTTGGATTTGGAGAGCTTGAGCTTGATCCGCCCGTCCTGGGGCACCCGGCGCTCGGAGATGTCCATCTGGGACATGATCTTGATGCGCGCCGCCAGCTTGTGGGAGAGCTTTATCGAGGGCTTGGCGACCTCGTTCAGGATACCGTCGGACCGGTAGCGGATGCGGTACATCTTCTCATAGGGCTCGAAATGGACGTCCGAGGCACCCTGTTTGATGGCATCGAGCAGCAGCTTGTTCACGTATTTGACGATGGGCGCATCATCGGTGTCCGTAGCGTCCACGGCGTGTTTGTCCTGCCCCTCTTCCTCGTCGCCGCTCTCGAAGTCCACATCCTCAAGATCCGAGTCCCCGCCCAGATCCTGCATGGAGGTGTCCTGGGACTCCATGTACTTGTCGATGGCCTGACGGAGGCTGCTTTCTTCCACCAGGACTGCTTCGGTACTCAGCCCGGTGTGGAACTTGATCTCATCCAGCGCCTGCAGGTTGGTGGGGTCCGCCATGGCCACGAACAGCCGCTTACCGCGCTGGACCAGCGGCAGTACGCTGTGGGCACGGATCAGCTTCTCGTCCACCAGCCCTTCCGGCATCATGTCGGCGGAAAAAGCGTTCAGATCCATCACCGGAACGCCGAATTCCATAGCGGCCGAGAACGCCAGCGCCTGACCGGGGGCGAGCTCGTTCTGGATGAGATAGGTGATCAGAGGGATGCGGTCCTGGTTGGCCTGGACAAAGGCCTCCCGGGCCACGGTCTCTTCCAGGATGCCGTCATCCACAAATCGCCGGGCCAGGCCGGTAAGCGTTACGTTCTGGGGGTCAGAAGCCATGGTCTCTCTGGTCTTGTGTTGAACTGCCCCAAGAGTCTAGTGCCTGCCTCAGTGTTCAGCCAGTGGTGAAAAGGGAATGACGGTGACGTAATGCGTCACCTCTGCTTGTCAAACAGTGTCACATTGGCGTCTTTGGGGAGGTGGCTTGTTTACGAGGCGGCTCTCCAGGTGGCTGATTGTAGGCCGTTATCCTTGTTTAAGGAAAACTGGCATGGGAGCTGCTATCTTCAGTCCAAGGCAGGCAAAGGCAGGGGCCATTGCTGATGCCGGTACTCAAAAAGACAACACCCTCAGGAGGTGCGCCAATGCAATCGATTCAGATGAATCAAAAACAGCAGGGCTTTACGCTCATCGAACTGATGATCGTGGTTGCCATCATCGGTATTCTGGCGGCGATCGCGATTCCGCAGTATCAGGATTATATTGCTCGGTCTCAGATGAACCGTGCCTATGGCGAGATTTCAGCTCTGAAGACGGCTGCGGAAGAGAGCCTTATGCGAGGCCAAGAGCCAAGTGATCTCGCATCGATTGGTTATACGGGCTCAAGTATCCTTACTGGCAGTGGCACTTCTGGCGGGACTGGCACTGAAGTAGACTTTTCGAGTGGTGACGGTTCTGGAACCATTCAAGGACAGCTTGGTGGTGATGCCAGTACAGCAATCAGTGATGCCCAGATCATCCTGAGTCGGACCAGTGAAGGTACTTGGAATTGCGCGGTTAAAGAGAACGGTGCAGGTGGCTGGGACGACTCGTTCCTTCCGAGCGGGTGTTCTAAATCGTAATGGGGCTTCGATAAGCTACACTGTCCGAGTGCTAGAAGGGAGGCTTATGCCTCCCTTTTTTATTGGGCATGTACTGTCAGGCGCCTCATTTGCTTATAGTGCCGAAGCTATTCGTCAGAAGGTTTCAGTTGATGGGAAAAATCGAGCGGGCGTTGCTAGTTGCGCTTTTTCTGGTTCCAACACTCAGCCTAGGCCGTTTTTGGCCTCTGAGTTCGGCACTACCAAATGGACTGACGCTTCTGACGGGCGCCCTGCTCTTAGTCGCCAGTTTGGTTGCCGCTGGTCGGCGCGAAAAACTGCCTTTCTCCCACGCGGTGCTCTTGCCGGTTCTGATCGCAATATCGCTGTTCATTTCCCAGCTTTTTGTCGATGCTGCAATCGTCGTGTCTTTTCGCTGGGCAATGGTAACCCTGCTTGTCAGTGCTGCAGTTATTGTCGGGGGCTCTTCTGTATATTTTGATTGTGGCAGGGAATATATGGTTTGGCTGCTGTGCCGGGGGCTGGTTGTCGGTGGCATCCTGTATGCGGTGATCGCGTTGCTGCTGCATTACGGTGCCATTGGTGCCATCTCTGGCGTTTTCTCCCCGGATGCCGGGCGTCTTGAAGGACCCTGGGGGCAGCCCAATCTGACGACTTCGACCCTCTGGCTGGCATTGTTTGCAGGTGTTTACCTTGCTTGTCGAAATGAGCAGAGATTCGGAGGTTTGCTGGCATTTTCAGTGTTTATTGGGTGGGTGATGGCATTGGCCGCATCACGCCTCAATTATCTGTTTATCCCTCTGGCATTGGGACTAGCGCTTTATGCAGTCCTGCAGAAGGAGGCCCCGATTGTCCGCCAGGGCAAGCAACTTGGGGGCGTTGCGCTGGTTGTTTGCTTGTGTCTGCTGGTTGTCCCTGTTGTGAGCGCCCCTTTGGAAATGCAATTAGCTGATGCTGGTTGGATAAAGTCCCCGTCAGGTGTCTCACTTGCTGAGCGGGAGATTGCGGATCAACCGAGGCTGATTGAGCATGCC
The DNA here is from genome assembly GCF_008709855.1 of Halospina sp. K52047b. Taxonomy (NCBI): domain Bacteria; kingdom Pseudomonadati; phylum Pseudomonadota; class Gammaproteobacteria; genus Halospina; species Halospina sp. K52047b. Next base: position 116,884 of record NZ_VYJH01000010.1, read on the forward strand.
AAGATTTTGAATGCGCTTCCGGCCCTTTCGGCCGGGGAGTGGCTGGTCGGGAGTGGCTTCGGCCAGTATGGAGTCTTTTCCTTTGAACAAGCCGTCACACCTCTCGGGCAGGCGGGAGGTCAGGGGGCATGGACACATTCCCACAACCTGTTTTCCATGGTTTTTATTGAGATGGGCCTGGTTGGACTCCTGGTCACAGTGGGGCTTGTGGCGCTGCTGCTTCGTCAGTTGTGGCGGTCGAGGTCAGAGGACTGGTGTGTTCCGGTGGCCGGCGTCATGGGCACAATATTCCTTCACAGTATGGTGGAATATCCGCTCTGGTATCCCTGGTATCTCGTGGTTTCTCTCCTTTTTGTTTTGCCCCTTTTTAAAGTGTCCTCTATCTCTGTAACGTCGAGGTGGCTTCAGTATGCAACGGCTACTTTATTTCTTGCGGTAACTCTCGTTTCGGCATGGAACCTCGGTAGTCAGACGGTATCGATCACATCGATTGCCGCAAAACAGGAGATCTCCCGAGAAGATTATCGACAGATGACATTGCTCGCAAACGATAGCTTTCTGGGACCTTATGCCATTCTTGCCAAATACCGTCGATTTTCGCCAGAAGCTCGTAATCTGGAGTGGCAATTGAAAGAGGCCCGTAGGATGGCGGGTTGGCGCCCTTTGGATGTTGTAAAGGTTCGTGAGGCGACGCTACTGATGATGTTGGGAAATATGGATGAGGCCTGTTCCATTATTGAAGAGACGGCTGCGCACTATCCGGCCTCAGCGCCTATTCTGATAGAAAAAGCAGTTCGCATCGAGCGTATCAATATGCCGGAAATTGCCCGCTTTGCTGATTGTGCAGAGAGGGGGCTGAAGGTATGGGGGGAGGATCTTGAATCAATGCGGCGGAAAAACGAACGGCGCATTCAGTCTATACAGGCCGATTGATCGGCACTCCATACAACTTGCCGGCTGGTTTTTCCTATGTGGCCACAGGGAAACGAAAATCAGGGCCTGAAGATTGTTCTGGTCATTGGGGTTGCGTGTTCTGCAATGCTCTTGGCCTTGTTTGGAAGCTTGCTGTCCTTTTATGGCGGGTATGCGGATCGCCGGTTTGGCCTGGTGGTCCTGATCACCTTGTTACTGCTTGTGGGCCAAGCTTTCCGGGGGGCGGCACGAGGGACTGAAGTCACTGGTTGGGTTCTTTTCTGTCTTTCGATTGCCGTGTCCATATGGTTGGGTCGTGATGCGCCGAATGACTTTGTCTGGGCTGAGGCCATATTGTTTCCTGCTTATCTTCTCTCCGTTTTCGGTTTTTCGGCTTTTCTCGCGAATCACTCTCCGTTCTATATCAAAAGTGTTCTGACCTGTATCCTTGCAGGAGCTATTTTTTACGCGTTGCTAACACCATCAGTTTATCTTTTTGCACTGTTTGATGGCGTTAGTCGCCTGGATCAGTTTCTCCCTTGGGGGTTTGTCAATATTCGTTATTGGAGTCAGGTTGCTTCATGGATTTTGCCCCTCCTTCCCTTGGCGCTATTGATCAATCCACTCTGTGATAATCGCCTTTGGCGTCTAGGAGCCGGGATTGCTGCCGCCATCTGGTGGTGGCTTCTGTTGATGTCGTCGGCTAGAGGTTCCGCGCTGAGTATCCTTGTGGGGGGTGTCTTCGTCTCCCTGTTATTCGGTCGGCATGCCGGCGTCTGGTTGTGTGCGTTGGGGAGGCAGCTATTGATCGGGGGGGCTGCGTGGCTGTTGCTGTCAGTACTTCTGCCCCTGATTTTTCTGGAAAGCCCTGAGATGCGCACCATTGGGACTGATACGTCCGGAAGGATACGACTTTGGCAGGAAGCCTGGGCCATGAGTCTCGTGCATTTTCCCTTCGGAATGGGGGGGCAGTCATGGTTGACGCACGATATTATTACCTCGGCTTACGAGACAGGTAAGAAAATGGGGCATCCCCATAATATGTACCTGATGTGGGCAGCTGAATATGGGTGGTTTTCGATTCTGGGGCTTACACTGATTGGTTCTGGGGTTGTATATGGATTATTCGTAATCCGTAGTCGCGTGCATCAGCATGCACTGTCTAGCGATAATAAAAATCTGATCATTGCTCTGACTGCGTCTACTGTTGCGTCTGCCTGCCATGCAGGTGCTTCTTCCGTTTTTATGGCTCCAGCATCAATGCTGGTTGGTTTGATGGTGCTATCCCTTTTTCGGGGGGCACTAA